>CAYJRH010000044.1:0-1314 GCA_964372565.1 uncultured archaeon | reverse complement strand
TTGTGGTAACCCGCTGCGACGATTGCGATATTCATTTCATCTTTCATAATGCCACCGGCTTTGCGTTTTCCTTGCCCTGCCGCTCACCCGCGCCGGCGCGCTTCGCGAGCTCTTCTGGGGCGAAAAGCATCCAAAGGAGGTTGAGCGCGTGCTTGGAGGCGCGGCTGCGCATTATCTCCGCAAGCTCCACATCGCTGCGCGCCTCGTCCTCGTGCACGAAAATCTCCAGAACCGGCTTTCGTGAAATCAGCTGGGCCTGCTGAATGGCCATTGAGGCCTCGTGGCTGCATTGCTTGTCAATAGGCATTTTTCCGGGCATGCCGAGGGCGATTCCCGCGGAGCAGCCCTGCTCAAGCAGGTTCAATATTGCAACAGGGAGGTCCTTGACCCCGGGAACTGTTTGCCGCATTACCTTCACTTTCCACTTGCTCTTCCGCGCGTTTTCCATTATGGTTTCAAAGGCGACTTTACCCATGTCGCCGCGGCTGAACATTGTGTCAACAATTGCGATTTTTTTCATTGGCATCAGCACCGGGTTATTCCCTCACAAGCTCAATTGATGCGCCGTTCTCCAGCCCGAGCTTCTTCCGCAGGCTGAATGCGGCAACGAGCTCAATCACGTTTGCGGGGTGGTTTGTCCTGTTCGGGATTATTGCAACCGCCTTCACCTTGCCGTTTGCGGTGCATGGCCAGCAGTCGATGCCCCCGAATGTGCGCTGGCCTGTTTTGAAGCCGCTGACCTTTACAGGAGGCGAGTTTGTAAAAGCGGCGCGCTCGGCGGGGTTGGTTTCGAGGTTGAGCGTTCCGGGAAAAACATTGAAGCCGAAAAGCGAGGCGAACTGCTTCCTGTACTGCGGGATTGAAGTGTAATACGTTCCTTCGCCGAGCCCCTGCGTGACCTTCCCTTTCAGCGAAACTTTTTTCCGTGCAGAATAAATTTCCTTGAGCTCCAAATAAAAGGATTCGAGCTCCTTCCTGCCCTTTTCAGCGAGCGCGAGTTCCATGCCTGAAGTGGAAACCTTCCTCGAAATTGCGCCTTCGGATTCCAGCTCGCGGAGCTTCCTCGAAATAGACTGCTGGGAATAGCCCGTAAGGCCGGCAAGCTCAGAGGTCGAGGAAAAGGCGCTCCCGAAAAGCCCCGCTTTCTTCGCAACGAGGATTGCGAGGCCGGTGTTACCGTCCTTCATGAAAGGAAAAAACCTGCAATTACTTAAAAAAGGGTTGCTTAACGGAAACGGGTAGTGGAGCACAGCCAGGCCTTTTATGAAAGGCGTTTAGCAATGGGCAAGGATACAATGCCAAAGGGCGCCATTA
>CAYJRH010000043.1:0-9765 GCA_964372565.1 uncultured archaeon | reverse complement strand
CGCGCCCTTCCGACGCGCATGTCGGAGGCGAAAGAATGATTGAATCGCTGAAATCCGACCCCGCAACTGCAAAATATTTTGACGCACTCAAAAATGAGGCCGATGCGCAGTACAAAATCGCATCGGATGCGCGCGCAACAGGAAAGGACCTGAGCCTTGAGGTCGAGTGCCCCCCGACATTGGACCTTGCAGACCGCACCGAAAACATCATCGGCCCGAAGGGCGTCGCAAAGCGGTATAGAGAGTTATGGGCAGAGCACAAAGGAGACAGGAACCGCGCGATTTTCCAGCTGTTCAGGGAAATAATCGAGCAGAAGCTTGTGGAGATTCCCGATGCGGACAAGAGGCTTGAGCAGGCGGTGAAAACCTGCCTCGTGCTCGTAACCGAAGGGGTTGTCGTCGCGCCACTGGACGGCGTGCCCAAGGTGAAAATCAGCAGGAACCCCGACGGCTCGAGGTATGTCGACATTTACTTCGCCGGGCCGATAAGGGCGGCAGGCGGCACTGCGACGGTGTTTCCGCTGATTCTCGGGGATTACGCGCGCGAGCTGATGGGCCTTGACAGGTACAAGCCGACACAGGATGAGGTCGAAAGGTATGTCGAGGAAATCGCGCTTTATGATGAGATCATCACACGGCAGTACAAGCTCAAGGATGATGACGTGCGCAAGATTGTGCGCGGCTGCCCCGTGTGCATGAACGGCGAACCCACCGAGGAGCGCGAGGTCGTGAACCACAAGGGCCTTGAGAGGGTTCCGTCAAATAGAGTGAGGGGCGGGATGTGCCTCGTCATTTCGGAGGGGGTCGGGCTGAAGGCGATGAAAATAATGAGCCTCGCAAAAATGCTGGGCCTGAACTGGAACTGGCTGGAGGAAATAATCAAAATCGGCAAGGGCACATCGGGAAAGGAAAAGGAAGTCAAGCCGAATTTCACATACCTTTCGCGCATCGCTGCGGGAAGGCCGATTTTCTCTTACCCTTCGGCTTTGGGCGGATTCAGGCTGCGCTATGGCCGCGCAAGGAACACGTGCATAATGGGAAAGGGCGTGCACCCTGCAACAATGCACACCCTTGATGATTTCATTGCGGTGGGGACGCAGATAAAAATCGAAAGGCCGGGGAAAAGCGCCGAGATGTTCCCTGTTGACACAATCGAAGGCCCGATTGTGAAGCTGAAAAGCGGCGAAGTCAGGAAAATAAATTCCGCGGAAGAGGCCATTGCCGTGCGCCCGCAGGTACAGGAAGTGCTTTTCCTCGGCGACATGCTGGTTGCGGTGGGGGATTTCAGGAAAACCGCGCACCCGCTCATGCCTGCAGGATACTGCGAGGAGTGGTGGAAGCTCGAGCTGAGAAACATAGCCGCGGAACATGGAGGCAAGGATTCGGATTCGGGATTCGACTTTGAAAGCATGATAGCGCACCCTGAATTGGTGGAGCAGAACACTGCCGTGGAGCTCTCGCTGCAGACAGGGATCCCCCTTCACCCGAAATTCCTGCATTATTACGGCGCGCTTAATGCTGATGAGGCTGGCCACCTTGTCCGCGAAGTGAGGAAAGCCGAGAAGGTTTTTTCCGGCACGGAGATGGAGGAGCTTTTGCTTGCGAACAAGCCGGAAACCAAGGGGCTTTCGGAAAAAATAGGGCTGCCGCACATTCTCCGCGAGGGCGCAATCTCAATCGGCAGGGAATACGCGTACTCGTTCTTCAAGACTTTTGGCGGAATGGGCGATGAGGAACCCAACAAGGAGCTCGGCGTGCTTGAAATGCTTTCGCAGCTTTCGCGGATGAAAATAAGGGACAAGGGAGGCACTTTCATTGGATGCAGGATGGGGAGGCCCGAGGCCGCGAAGCCCAGAAAGATGGTGGGTGACCCCATGGTTTTGTTCCCCATCGGAACCACCGGCGGCAACATACGCTCGATCAACAAGGCCGCCGAGTCATACGGGAATGTCGAGGCAGAATTGGCGTATTTCATCAACACGCAGACAAAGGAAATCGAGGAATCCCGGTATTCAGGCGCGTCAATGTCGCGCAACGAGCAGGCGAGGAAATGCCCGAAGTGCGGGCTGTTCTCAAAGGAAGAAACCTGCCCGAAGTGCCGCGCGAAAACCTCGCCATCAGGCAGCAGGAAAATCGACCTGAGGAAGATGCTCGCCCAGGCGTGCCAGGGCCTCGGGGTTCCGGTGCCGCACCTCATCAAGGGGGTAAAAGGGCTCATCAATGAAGGCAAGCTTCCGGAGCCGCTCGAGAAAGGCATTCTGCGCGCAAGGCAGAACCTGCACATATTCAGGGATGGGACAATAAGGTTTGAGCTCCTGAACGCGCCGCTCACCCACTTCAAGCCTTCGGAGATAGGGATGAGCGTCGAAAAGGCGCGCGAGCTCGGGTATGAAAGGGACCAGTTTGGCCAAGAGCTTGTGAGTGCGGAGCAGGTGTGCGAGCTATTCGTGCAGGACGTCATTGTGAACGAGGAAGCCGGGAATTTCTTTGTGCGCGTTTCAAAATTTGTCGATGAGGAGCTTGAAAAGTTCTACGGAGCGCAGAAATATTACGGGATCGGCTCCAAGGAAGAGCTTGTCGGCGAGCTGCTTCTGGGGCTGGCTCCGCACACGTCTGCGGCGGTTGTTTGCCGCATCATAGGCTACACAAAGGGCAAGGTGAATTTTGCGCACCCGTATTTCCACCTCGCGAAAAGGAGGAACGCGGACGGCGACCAGGATTCGGTCATGCTGCTGATGGATGCGCTTCTCAACTTCTCGCGCAATTACCTTCCTTCCTCGCGCGGCGGGAGGATGGACGCGCCGCTCGTTTTCACGATTGCTATCAACCCGCAGGAAATCGATGACGAGGTCTATGAAGTCGAAACATGCCGCGAGTACCCGCTCGAGCTTTATGAGAGAAGCCTGCAGCTCGGCGACCCGGAGATTGCTTCGGTGCCCATTGTGAAGGCGAAAATCGGGAAGGCCGAGCAATACACCGGATTCGGGTACACGCACGAAACCTCGCGCTTTGACGGCGGGCCGAAGGAATCCAGCTATATAACCTTCAAGTCGATGGAGGACAAAATAAAAGGGCAGGCCGAGCTTCAGGGCAAGATTCGCGCGGTCGAGAAGAAGGATGCGCTCGAGCGCGTGCTTGTGAGCCATTTCCTTCCGGACATTATCGGGAATGCGCGCTCCTTTTCTAGGCAGGTTGTGCGCTGCAGCAAGTGCAACGAGAAGTACAGGCGGGTGCCGCTCACGGGGAAATGCACAAAGTGCGGCGAGGAAACCCTCATCCTCACAATTGCACAGGGCTCGGTGCGGAAGTACCTTCAAATCGCCAAGGGATTGATACGCGATTACGGCCTGAGCCCTTACCTTAAGCAGCGCATTGATTTGGTTGAGAGCGAAATCGACTCGGTGTTCGCCTCGGAGAAGGTGAAGCAGAAGAGCCTGCTGGATTACGCGTGAGGTTTTTTCGGCGGGTTGAATTTTTTTGGATTCAGTAAACCGCCCAGAGTATTGCGAGCACTGCCGCCACTGCAAGCACGATGACGAGGATGTCTTCCTGCGAGAGGCCCTCGTTTTTGTGCGCGGTTGAGTGGCCGTGCCCTGTGTGCGGGGCGTGCGCCGGCCCGGCTGCCTTTTTTCCCGCGCCTTCAACAGCCCCTGAAATCATTTCCGAAACCGCGCTTAGCGCACCTGCAGAGTATTCTGCCCAGCCATCTGGGGCCTTGAGCTCCTCGATGAGCTCTGAAGTGAGTTCAGAGAAACCTTTCCCGCGGCGCGGCACTGCGGACTTGTTTTCTATCTCGCCGTTGACCGCATTCACGCGGAGCGCGGCGCTGCCCCCGCCGAACGTTGTGTTGACAAGCCATATCGGCACATAGAGGAGCTGCAGCCCTGAAATTATTACATTGTCCTTGGATGTTTCCTCATCCGAAGCGAGGCGGACCGAGATTATTTCGCGCGCTTCTTCATCCGCCACGCGCGGCGGGACAACACTCGGCTGCCCTTCCCTCGACGCCTCTATTTCCTGCGTTCTTTGGGCGCTTTCATCCTGCGCTAGTTCCCCGATGGAATCGTCAAGCTCGTTTGAGAACGCGTTGAGGGCGCTGAACCCTGAGTCGAGCACCTTGGTCTTGTTCCCTTCCTGCGAGTAAATGTCAAAATTGAAAAACCAGTAAGGCACAAAAAAAAGAGTGCGCCCGGAAAAGGAAATGTCCTTCCAATGCGCTTTTTTGAGCAGCGAGGAAACCTTCCTTTCCGCTTCCGCTCCCGTGAGTTTGGGCGAAAAGGCTGGTTTCTCGAGAAGCATTCGGTTCACTGATACTTACTCGTCTTTCCTCTTTATTATCTTGACCTTGCTGGGGGTCACGATAATCCTTTCCTGTGAAATCCTTGCTACGTCGCCGTCTATGTCCTCAATTCCGCCTTTTATGCCTTTTACTAGTTCCTTGAGCTTCATTGCATTCCTCTTTGAAAGGTCTGCAATGTTCACCAGCAGGATGTTGCCCTTCTTTGCCTCATCTATTATGAGGTCCTTGTCCTGTTCGCCCTGCAGCGTTATAGGCTTTACAAAGGCTTCCGCATCCTCGTACGGGTTCTCTTCTTCTGTATCCAAGTTATTGAGGAAATCCTCTATGTCTAGTTCTTCTCTCTTTCCGATAAGCTTTTCCATGAAAGCCAAACAATCACCCCTTCTTTAAGAAAACAAGAACTGTTTGAATACAATACTGCTTAACTGTCTTTTAAGGCTTTCTGCGCGCCGCAACCGACCCGCATTGGAGTGCCCTGCTCCGGTTTTGGCCATAAAAGCGCCGGCAACGGGCATTTTGCCGCCAAAATACGATATGAAATAAACGTAAATGGGCAGGGTTTAAATCTGAATAAGCTATAGGTTAGGGTATGAGGCCGTTGAAACAAAAGGCGGGGTTACATACAAAAAAAACTGCGGGAATTCAACCGCAGGCAGGGCCGCATTACCAAGTATTGGGCGACAGAGTCATATTCCACAAGAGCGGCAGGAAGCAAATTGAACGGCCAATATTATCTTCGAGAGGGAAAAAAGTCGTGAGGGCGCCGGGAGGAAGGGTGCTTGCAATTGAAGGCAACCAAATACCAAAATACAGTGAAATACATGGAAAAGCGTCGAAAATCGGGGCACAAAGAACCGCACGTTTTTCTGGGGCAGTCCGCTCGCCTGATGCAATAATGGAAGAAATCCGCGGCGTGCAGATGGAATACCTAAAAGCGATGAACCGGGAGGACGACAAAACTAGAGAAGAAATCAGGGCAAAATGGAATGCACTGAACAAGGAACTCGCCAATCCCCAAAAAAGAAACTAATTGTCACAGTATGAATGAAAATCAATGCTCAAGTGGCAAATTCGGAAACCGAACACCTATTAGCGGAAGCGGTTCGCTTCCCCAACTCAATTCCCTTATAACAAGTTTACATTCTAATGGCTTGGGGTTAAATTTTGCAGGTTACTCAGGCCGTGGCGTCAGCAGCGCCGAACATTTTCGAGCGCGAGTTCAGCCGCGACACCATATTCGCCGACAGGAACATAATAACCACCCACTATACCCCGAAAGAGCTGCCTTTCAGGGAAACGTTCATCGGGCGGATTTCTTCAATACTCTCGCAGAGCGTCCACGGCAAGAAATCAGACAACATCTTCATTTACGGGAAAACCGGCACGGGCAAAACCTCGGTAACAAAGCACGTGATGCAGCAGTTGCTCGACTTTGCCTGCCAGAAGAACATGCAGATTTCCGGCAACTACGTGAACTGCAGGAACCACAACAGCAAGTACCGCATCATGATAAAGATTGCCAAGGATTTGTACCCCGAAGAGAACTTTCTGGGCTTTTCCGCGGCGTTCATTTACGAAAAGCTCGTTGATTACGCGCGCAGGGGGAAAAACCTCATAATCGTGCTGGACGAGGTCGACAAAGTCAAGGATTTGGACGAGCTGATTTACGGGCTGACGCGCGCAAATGACGAAGTCAAGGACGGGAGCATCTCAATCATAGGCATTTCAAACAACGTGATGTTCAAGGAAAGGCTTGACCCGCGGACAAAGAGCAGCCTGTGCGAGCACGAGATGGTTTTCCCGCCTTATAATGCCGAGGAGCTTTCTGAAATACTCAAGCAGCGCGTGAAATCGGCGTTCAAGCCGAACACGATTGAGGATTCTGCAGTGCACCTCGCTGCCGCGATTGCGGCGCAGGAATCCGGCGATGCGCGCACAGCGGTAATGCTGCTGCTCCGCGCCGGCGAGATTGCCGACAAGAAAGGGCTCGGGAAGGTAACGGATCTGGAGGTCAAGAAGGCGCGCAGGCAGGTGGAGGAGGAAATCGTGTACAACATGGTTTCAACCCTGCCCGAGCAGCAGCAATTCGTGCTTTACGCAATAGCGACACTTTCACTTACAAAAAAGCCCCAGCCGAAGATCACCGGCAAAACCGAGGAAGGCGTTTTGTTTTCAGGGGAGATTTATGACGAGTACTGCCGCATCGCAAAGAAATTCAGGGAGAGCGTTGTGAGCGCGCGCTGGTACCGCGAATACATCTCCGAGCTGGAGATGTTCGGGCTGATACTTTCGACAAATTCGGGCAAGGGCTTCAAGGGCCAGTCGCGCCTCATAAAGCTGGGCTTCGATGCCGGGAAAATCAGGGCGCAGATCGAGAAGGAAATGGCGGAACGCGCGGCGTGATTCGCGGCAAATCATTTCGCCGCCGCGAGCTGCCGCTTCACGCTCACAGCGACCTTCTCGCCGAGGATTTTGCCGAGGTCCTTCACATCGGTTCTCTTCACGTCGGAAATCCCTTTCACGCCCGCATTGAAGAGCCTCCTGCCCCTTGCCCGCCCGATTCCGCGCAGCTCGCACAATGGGATGAGCTCCTCCTTTATGCCGCTCTGGAGGCGCTTCCTTATTTTGTTCAGCGGCGAGAAATGCGCTTCGAGCCCGATGATTTTTGCGAGCTCGAGGCAGGAGTATGCGAGCCAGTCCGCGTTCTGGAGCTTTGCGCGGAGTATTCCCGGCTGGATTTTGTAGGTTTCGACGAGCTCCTGCTCGCGCACCTCGGAAACCCAGTCGCGGAGCATTATGCTTGTCCAGTATTTCTGCAGCATGCCGTTGTCGGAGAACATTTCCCTGTCGACATTTATCGGCAGCAGGCCTTTCTCTTCCTGCAGGCGTTCCCACAGCTCGCCCTCGCGCTGGCCCGAGACGCTGAGCCAAGGGTAGAACTCGCCTGTGTTGGCGATTGCGTAAAGGTAAGCCGCGTCATTGTGCTTGTGCTTCTTGAGGGCATTGATGATGGCGAACGCTGAAACCGGGTCAAGGTAAAGCTCGGCCACTCTCCTCCCCAACGGAGTAGCGTCGATTCGGCTCTCGCTCGCATCAATAAACCCCATTTCGGCAAGAGACGCTGTGAGCGAATTTATTTTCGGGAAAAGCGCGGAGACCCCGCCGCTCTGCCGCGAGTAAAAGGTTGCGGAGAAGAACTTCTCCGCGGATTCGAGGTCGAAGATGAACCCCGTAGCGACAGCGGAGAGAAGATGGAAGCGCAGCTGCGATTCGGCGCCGAGCTTCGAGTCCGCGCTCTCTATTTCGCCGTTGATGTAGTAATCGAAATAATCCTCCTTCTCTATTTCGGTTTTTGCGATGAGGATGGCTTCGCCCTCTGTGTCGTATTTGGGCCTTCCTGCGCGGCCAGACATTTGCTTGAACTCGCTCACAGGTATGCGCTGCATCCCCATGCCGGTGTACCTGTAAGGCGAGTGTATTATCACGCGGAATGCCGGCATGTTAATGCCGGCGGCAAGCGTTGTCGTTGCTGAAATGAACTTCAGGTAACTTTCCTTGAAAAGCCCCTCGACGATTTCGCGCTGCTTCTGCAGCAGGCCCGCATTGTGGAAGCAAACGCCGCGCTTTATCAGCGCCGCGATCGTTTCGCACTGGATTGTGGGTATTTCCAGCACGCTCCGTGCGCGCTCCGCGGCTTTTGACAGGACCTGCTTCTCGCGCGCGTCGAGTTTTTTCTCGGTCAGGTCGGCAAGCTTTTTTGCCATTGATTCGCTCATTTTGCGCGTGTTCACGAAAACGAGCGCCTGCTTGCCCTTTGCGAGGGTGTCCGCCGCGATTGCGAGCACGTCCTCCCTGTCAGGAACAATTTCCTCTGAATCGCCCCGGAAATCAATCGCGCCGCCCATATACACGCCTTCGCGCAATTTCACGGGCCTGTAATCGCTTTCCACAAGCGCTGCGCCGAGCCATTCGGAAAGCCCCTTCGCGTTCGGGATTGTCGCTGAGAGGCCGAGCAGCTGCATTTTCGGGTTCACGAACCGCAGCTTTGTGATTAGCATCTCAAGTGTGGGGCCGCGGTCGGAGCCTATGGTGTGGATTTCATCAATGACAAGAAGCCCGATGCTTGGGAGCCAATCGGTTCGGTGGTTGATGAGCGAGTCCAGTCGCTCGTAAGTTGTGAAGATTATATCCTTCGAACCGAGGAAAGCGCCGCTTGAATCGAAATCGCCCGTGCTGAGGACGGTTTTTATCCCAAGGGCATCGGAATACTTGCGCTTGAAGTCCTGCGAGTGCTCTGAAGCGAGTGCACGCAACGGGCAGGTGTAAACAACCTTTTTGCGGCGGTTGAGCACAGTGTCGAGTGCGGCCAGCTCGGCAACCACAGTTTTCCCTGAAGCGGTCGGCGCGCTGACAACAAGGCTCTTTTCAAGCACGCCCGCGGCAATTGCCTTCTCCTGCATCGGGTTGAAGGATTCGAAGCCGTTGTGCTTCTTTACAAGACCTGGAATTTCCATAAAAGCAAAGGGGCTGGAAAGGTTAAAAGAGGAAACTGGGCGTTTAGTTGGCAACCCAGGGTTCCCCGCTCCGCTGGCCCTTCTCCTCAAGGAATTTCACTATCGCGAACTCGAACATCAAATCACCAGAGAGGAGGATGTTCCTGCGCTTTATAAAGAAATTCAGGGGGTTCGGTGCCGGTGCGGGGCGCTGCCAGCATAATTTAACCATTAATCAGTTTGACGTTTGCAAGCCCCTTGAAATGCCTGTCAAATGTAATTAGTTCGCAGCCGTATTCTTCGGCTGAAGCGTAAATTATGCTATCAACAGTATGCAAACCGTACTTGAGAGAAATGCCCGCGGATTTCACTGCAGTAGAACGATAAATTGGCAGCACGGCGCTATTTTCCTCAATGAATCGGATTGCGCCTTCCAACACCTCATGCAAGGGTTTGCCTGATTTTACCAAAACTTTGAGGACTTCGTGCAGCGAAATTACTGAAGTGAAAATCGCGGTCTCCTCGTTTTCAATTATTGTTTTCATCTGCTTGCCATCCAGGCTCATGTAATTCAGCCACGCGCTGGAATCAAGCAATAGCCTAGAAACGGTCATGTTCATCCCTCAATCCTTTCATTAGCTGCGCCATGGTTGTCACGCCTTTTATTTTGAGCTTACCTGCCATCGAACCGGTTTTTTTCATGATGAGCTTTTGGATTGTTTCATCGTAGGTATTGGCGCCAAGGCTTGCCTTATACAGGTCAAGCAAAGCCCTGGTTTTTTTCAGCACTTGAAGGGATGTGGTTTCCGGAGGCATTGCAATATCTATAGCGCTATAGCTATTAATAATCATTCCCCCACGGCATTACTTTAGCCTCCTGTTTCCTTCAGCGCCAGGAACTCGTACGCCTTCTGCAGCATCCGACATGCGCGTCGGAAGGGCGCGCCCCATCTTCGTTCTTGGGAACTCGAT
>CAYJRH010000042.1:0-9828 GCA_964372565.1 uncultured archaeon | reverse complement strand
GCGCCCTTCCGAGGCGCGACTCGGACGGAACGGTTGCGACATAACCGGCGCGGGTTTAAATACGTTTCTAAAGAGAGATTAGTCAGCAGTTTTTGAGTCCTGCTTCCCGTTTCCGCAAAGGGATGGGAGGCGCCCGCATTATCGGGTTTTTGAAAGTTCAGTAAAGGATTGCTTGAAGTGGATTTGATGGCGAAAGGTCATTCTGAGGAAAAGCGCAAGGCTACAATAAAGGCGCCCGAGTGGTCCGAGTACAACCCTGAAGAGATAGAGCAGGTTGTGGTTGACCAGGCGAACACGGGCATGACTCCCGCGGAAATCGGGATGATTCTCCGCGACCAGTTCGGGGTGCCGAGCGTCAAGGGCGCCACTGGCCTCACAATTGAGGAGGTGCTCGCAAAGCACGGCCTCCTCTCCGACATACCAAGGGATTTGCTGAACCTCATCAAGAGGTCTGTGGTGCTGCAGAGGCACATGGTTGCCAACAAAAAGGACCAGAGCGCGAAGAGAGGGTACACGCTTACAGTGAGCAAAATCAGGAGGCTCACGGATTATTACCACAGGACAGGGAAACTGGACAAGGGCTGGAGATACACGCCGGAAACAGCGGCGCTGCTCGTCAAATGATTAAAAAGGTGAACACCAAATATGCCCGCGATTGTAGAGGATAAGAAGTCGGAGAAGACGCAGAAGGAGAAGGCTGCACAGCCCAAGACGAAAAGGAAGAGCGTCGACAAGTGGAAGAAGAAAGCATGGTTCACTGTGATCGCGCCCGCGGAGTTCGAGCGCAAGGAAATCGGCGAGACGATTGCGGAAAAGCCCGAGATGGTCATCGGAAGGGTGATTGAAATCAGCGGCAGGGATTTGGCCAACCAGCCAAAGAAGCAGCACATAAAGATAGTTTTCAAGGTCGCAAGCATCAGCGGCAACAAGGCAATGGCAGAGGCCGCGGGCCATTACATCAAGGACGATTATATCCGCAGGCTGATAAGGAGAAGGTCAAGCAAGATAATGCTTGTCCGCACATACAAGACAAAGGATGGCAAGAGCGTGAGGGCAAAGGTTGTTGTCGTTTCCGAAAGGAAGGCGTCCGGAAAGCAGAGGGCGAGCTTATTCAAGAAAACCGAGGAGCTCTGCAGGAAATTCATTGCGGAAATTGACTCGAGGAAAATTGTCGATGAATTGGTGTTCGGAAACCTGCCGAACAGGCTTTACCCGGATTTGAAGAAAATTGTGCCGATTAAAAGGATAGAGTTCGCAAAATCTTCTTTCGTGTGATGGGGTTTGGCGGATATGCTTGAAATCCTGCAGAACTCGGATTTTGTTGTCGGGGCAGTGATAATTGCCTTTGCAATTGCCTCATACGCGTTCAGGCTGCTGAGCGCGGGCGGGATTGCTTTTGCGAGCGGCTTGGGGGTGGCGGCCTATTTGCTTGGAGGCCTTGTGCCTTTTTTCACGCTGCTTGTTTTTTACGTGCTTGCCGAGCTTGCGACATGGGCCGGGAGGAAAGGCACGGATGCCAGGCACGAGAAGCGCACTTCATCGAACATCTTCGGCAACTGCGTTGCGGCGCTTGCAGCGCTCTTTATCGGGCAGGGGCTCGGGTTTTTCGGGGCGATTTCCGCGGCTTTCGCCGACACGATTTCCTCGGAAATCGGCCTGCTTTCATCGCGCAAGCCAGTCCTCATTACAACTCTGCGCGAGGTCGAAAAAGGAACGGATGGCGGGGTAACCGCACTGGGCTTCGGGGCCTCGCTTGTGGCCGCGGCCGTGATAGGCGCGGTGTATTATTTTTTTGTGGGCCGGAGCCTTGTGGGCTTTTCAATAATCGTGATGGCGGGTTTTTTTGGCACTGCCTTTGACAGCGTGCTCGGCGCCACTTTGCAGAAAAAAGGGCTTCTCACAAACACGCAGGTGAATTTCGTTGCGAGCATCTTCGGCGCGGCCGTGGCGATGTTGCTTGGAAGCGTGCTCTGAAAGCGGCAACCTGAGTTTAGGGCTGTGCATGCTATTTTATTTCCGGAGCCGCGCTCTCCGCCCCAAGCGAGCTTACAATGCCTGAGCCGAAGGATTTGCCGGAAGAGAAGAAGAAATCTGAGAGGCTGAATTCCTTTTCCCCGTACTGTATCTTATTGGGGCTCTTTATTCCAGAAAGCTCAGCGGCGCGGCCAATTGCTTTCTCGCGTGTGAGGAGCTCGTCAACCAAATTTGCCTTGAGTGCCTGCGTTCCAGTGAGGATGCGGCCGTCGGCAACCGAATCAAGCTGTGCCGCGGCGATTTTGCCCTTCCTGAATTCGAGGACGTTTGCCCTGAAGTTGCCGTATGCCTGCTCCAGTATTTCCTGGACAATGCGGTTCTCGTCCTCGGTCATGCCCTTGAACGGGCTGCCGATGTCCTTGTACTTCCCGACTTTGAGCACACTCGCCTTTATCCCGAGCTTTTCAAGCAGGCCTTCGAGGTTGAAGCCGATTGAAATGACGCCGATGCCCCCTGTTATTGAGTCCTCATCTGCCATTATGTATTTGGATGCGGATGCAATGTAATAAGCGCCGGATGCGCCCACTGAATTTATGTAAGAGTAAACCGGCTTTTTGGATTCCCGCACTTTGTAGACAATCAGCTTTGACGCAACCACCTCCCCTCCGGGGCTGTCGATGTCAAGGAAAACCGCGCCGACCGCGGGGTCGTTTTCCGCCTGCTCTATCATCTCAACAACGCTGTTTGCGCTTGCCCCGTCGCCCGAATCGCCATTGGAAATTTCCCCTTTCAGCGGGATAATGGCAACTCCGTTTGGCACATACGCGCCGCCTGCCGCGGTATTTTGGAGGGGAGGAAGCACCAGAATTATGGCGGCAATCCCCAGGAGCGCAATCAGAAGGAGTGCTATTGCAACAATTATTATTTTGTTCAGACCGTTTCCTGACGGCTTATTGCCGAGTGTTTCCGTGGTTTTCAGGTGCGGCTTCTGGGCTGGCATCATGGTATTAAAGCTGTTCACATAACTCATTAAATAGCTTTTTGGGCTTTTTCAGGGGTTTTTCAATGCTGGAATTATTGGCAAAGGTCATTGTTTATCTTGCCCCCATGTATTTCGCGAACAGCTCCGCCATGATTCTTGGGGGCAAAACCCCCGTGGATTTCGGCGCAAAGCTCCCTGACGGAAAACCCGTTTTTGGCAGGGGAAAGACCTTTCGTGGCCTTGCTGCTGGAATCTCTGTCGGTATGCTTGTCACGCTGCTCATTAACAGGATGCTGCTGGACGGCACCGCGCCCCCGCTTCCGCAGTATGTGTTGCTTGGTTTCCTGCTTTCGGTTGGGGCGCTTCTTGGCGACATGGCGGGAAGCTTCATAAAAAGGAGGCTCGGCATTGAACAGGGGAAGCCTGTGCTTTTCCTCGACCAGCTTGGTTTTGTTGCGGGCGGAATAATTTTTGGCCTGCCGGCGTATGTGCCAAGCCTTCTGGAAATCGCGGTAATGGCTGGCCTCACATTGCTGGTGCACAGGGCCGCCAATTACATCGCATACAAAATCAGCCTCAAAAAGGTGCCGTGGTGAACATTGGCAGGAAGGAATTGGCTTTTCTCCTGAAATTTTTCGTTATTTTTGCTGCCGTGGAAGCGCTGCTCCTTTACGCGGATTTTTCGCTGCTCGAAAATTACATTGCCGCAAGCGCTGCGAATTGGCTAGGGCTTCCGCATTCTGCAAACCTGATTTTCCTCCCTGACGGCACTTTTGAAATAAACTCGCAGTGCACGGGATTGGTGAGCGCTGGCGTGCTTGCCGCAATAGTGTTCTCGCTGCGCAAGCCGGATTTGGGGAAGAAGGCCGCGATTTTCCTGGCGGGGTTTGCGCTGCTGCTCGTGCTGAACTATTTCCGCGTTTACCTTGTCGTGTGGGCAGGAAAGGCCTACGGAATCGGCGCGGGGGAGATGGTGCATGTGGCTTCGTGGTTCACTACAGCCGCGTTCGTGCTCGCGCTGTGGTATTACTTCACGAAAAGAGTTGCAAAAACAAAGGACTTTGCGGGGTTCCTATGAAAAGCTGGCGCTTGAAAACCTGTTTGCCCGCATTTTTTACTTTGCGGGCGCGTACTCTGCTTTCCTGAATATGTTCTCCGCAAACACCGAGAATGCGCGCCTTGTGATCAGGACTCCTATGAGCGCCCCGAGCACCGTTATGAGGGCGAAGCCCCTGAGCTTGCCGAAGCCGAAGCTGAACACAATGAGCGGGAGCATGGTTACAATTGCCGTGGCCGCCGCGGCGAATATTATGAAGAACGCTTTTTTGAGCCTCTGGCTGTAGCTGATGCTGTCCGGGCTCGCTGATGAGGAGCCGCCCTTCATCAGCTCGTCGGTAATGATAATCTGGTGGTCGACTCCGGTTCCGATAGCGGCGAGTATCCCGGCTATCGCCGCGAGGTCGAGGTTGATGCGCAGGATTGATGCCGCTCCCAAAATGATTATTATTTCGCTCGCCCCCGTGATTACTATTGGTACTGAGAGCGCGAGGTTCCTGTACCTGATGAAAACTATTAAAGCCACAACAAGAATGGAGAGGATTCCTATGAACAGGACATTTCTCAGGAACTCCTTTCCGAGGAGCGGGGAAATTGTTTCCTTTGAGATGCTTTTAATTGCAATTGGCAATGAGCCTGTCTGGAGCAGGATTGTGATTCCCGAAAGCTCGCGCTTTGCGTCCTCCTGGGCCGAGGAAGCCCCTGTAATGAGCAATTGCGAGAAAATCTTTGCGTTCTTCGCATCCGCAACGTAAGGGTCGAGGTTGGCTATTCCCTCGGTGATTGAAATGACCTGCCTCGCGCCCACTGCCGTCCAAATCCACGGGGTTGCGCCATCCGCCTGCTTGACTTCGGAAACCCTGAAGCCGAGTTCAACCAGCCTGGCTTTTTTCGGCTTGGGAAGCGTGTCCTGTATTACGGCTTTCTTGGTTCCGCCTGAAAAGAGCGCCGAGAGCCCTGAAATTTCGTCTTCCGAAAACCCCGAATTCGAATCCGTTATAATGAATGGCACATTGGCGTTCCGAATGAGAAGGCCTATGTCGGTTCCTTGCGGAATGTTGTGGAGAACCTCCCCCTGCTGGAGGAGGGCGGTATCGTTTGCGTAAGTGTCTTCAGGAATTATGAGCACTGAGCCAGCGGGGCGGTCGATGAAGAAGAATGTCTTTTCGCAGTCGTATGTCGTGCCGGATGTGACGTCGTATGAAACAGCGGTGCATTTGTGGAAAACCATCCTGGAGAACCTTTCCCCGGCCTTCTGGGTCAGCACAAAAGGCAGCTGCCACCTGAAGGTTTCCTTTCCAGTCTGCGGGTCTGTTCCTCCGCTTGTGATGCCGTAGCCTTCCGCCGCGTTTTTCGAAACGCTTAGGATGTCGCTTCCCTCGATAAGCACGTTGCCATCCAGGGTTGCCTCGAACCTTCCCTGTGTCTTGAGGAGCGCCTCGAGCTGCTCTATCTGCTTCGGGTCGGTTTCCGCAATCTGTGCCTCGATTGAGTCCTCGCCGACAGGAGTTACTTTAGTGTCGCGCAGGCCGAACGCGTCCATCCTTTCGGAAATGATGAGCGAAATCGTTGCAAGCTTGTCCGGATTCGCCTTTTCATCCAGCTGGATTTCGAACAGGGTTCCGCCCTTGAAATCCACGCCGAACTGTACCCCGATGAACAAAATGGAAAAAAGCGAGACTGCGAGGCACGCGGCCAGTATCAGCACCTTTGAATTGGAAATGCTTTCGCGTATCATTTCCTCGCCTCCTTGGATTCGGCGTACCATAAAAGGACCGGCGCGTTCATGAGCCACGTTGCAATGATGTCGGCAAATATCCCGAAAAGCAATACAGCGGAGATTTCGAAAATGACCTGCAGCTGGCTGAGGTATGAGAGGGTAATCATTACTGTGAGCGCGCCGAGGGTTGCAAAGGTCATTGTCAGCCCGGTTATCATGGACTCATGGGCCCTCATGCGCGCGGTGCCCTCCTTGCGCTTGAGCACGCGGGAGGTAAGGAGAATGTCGGTGTCGACGCTGTACCCGATCATCATCAGCAGCGCTGGTATTGTGGAGAGCGAGAGCGGAATCTGGAATATTGCCATGCCTGCAAGCGCGCCGGTGATGTCGAGGATTAGCGCCGAAATTATTGCGACGCTCGGTATGAACTCCCTGAACGAAACGAAAACGACTATGACGACAAGAATGAACCCGATTAGGGTTGCGGTCAGGCCGAGGCTGAAGAAGCTCGCACCGAGCGAGGGCCTTATCTCGCGCTTCTGGAAAGCTATGTCCTGCGGAAGGCCGTAAACCTGCCTTATCGTTTCCTGCATGCCGAGCTGGAACGATTCCTGCGCGCGCGTGAGCTCGGCCTGCGCTGCGTCGACCGATTGTTCAGGGGTAAGCGATGCGATGCCGGCTGTTTCCGTGAATTTTGAGGAGTATTCAATTGACTGGCTGGCTAGTGCCTTCGCATTCGCGGGGTCTGCGGAAATCGCCCTTTTTGCCTGCTCAAAAAGCTTCTGTGCCTGGGCCAGGTTCTTTTCCTCGGCGAATTGCAGGGAAAGGCCGTAGCTTGTGCCTGAGCTTACCGTGCTTATCTGCAGCCCTGACAGCGCGTATTTCTTCTCGAGCTCTGGGCCAATCAAAGCGGCGTCGAATGGCCTGTCAGACCTCACGATGATGCTGGTTCCCCCTTTAAGGTCTATGCCCTCTTTTACCTGCGGATAGACGAAAATCGCGAAAAGGATGGCTATAAAGAGCAGTGCCGGCACTAAAAGGTAGGCTTTATAGTTGCCTTCGTAGAAATTCTTGATGTTCATGAAAACCGGGAAATCCGAATGAAAAAAGATAAAAAACATTTAAATAGCCGCCGCCCGAAGGAAACGGCATTTCCAAAAGCGGAAGAGCTGCTCGAGCAGGCGTTCCACACAAGCGCCAAGCTGAGCGTGAGCAGGAAAGGAATCACGCCCATAAAAGTGGTCAAGAAGCTCAACGCTTACAAAATCGAAACATTCGGGGACATTCTTTACACAAAAATCATGGAGCTCTCGAAGCAGTTCCCGAAAATCGACGACAACGAGGGATTCTACCTCGATTTGATAGGGATGATTGTGGACATCCACAGGCTGAAGAAGAACCTTGCGCAGCTCAAGGCTTCGGCCTTGATTATCAAGCGGCTGAAGTACGTGAAAATCCGCGAGGATTATGACGCGGGCACAATTGCTGGCGCCAATGGCGCGCTGAACTCCTACCAGGGCAGGGTCAGCTCTGTAATGAAGAAGCTCAGGAGGCCGCTCGCGGAGCTCAAGGAAGACTCGAAAAAGCTCGCGGAGCTGCCGTCAATCAACTTCGGCCTGCCCACTGTTGTTCTGGGAGGTTACCCGAATGTCGGCAAGACCACTATACTGAAAAGGATCACCGGGTCAAGCGCGAAGATTGCGCCCTACCCTTTCACCACGAAGCAGATAAACACGGGATACTTCGAGCTCAAGTACGAGAAGGTGCAGGTCCTTGACACTCCCGGGGTGCTTGACCGCGAGGAGCTGAACCCGATTGAGAGCAAGGCGCTTGCGGCGATAAAGCATCTGGCGAAGGCGGTTGTTTTCATTCTCGACCCGACGCTCGCGTGCGGCTTCCCCCTCGAACAGCAGGTTTCGCTTTTGAAGCGCACGCGCGAAAACTTCCCGAAAATAAAATTCATCGTGCTCGTGAACAAGACAGACATTGCGAGCGAGGATGAGATGCGCGCTGCGCTCGAAATGCTCGAAGGCTACCGCATTATAAAGGACGGCGAAGGCTTCATTGGAAAGGAGGAGCTGCTCGCGGAAATCGCGAAAGCGGTTCTTTAAGTTGGTTTAATGGCGGAATTTTCGTTCAGTTTAAATACCCTCTGAAGCCAATCATTTTCAAGCGGCCTGAACTGGCTGCGGTGATTAATATGAAGCCTAATTTCGCAAATGCATCCACGGGCAAATCGCCGAACTCCTTGTTCTTTCAGGGGGCGGGAGCATGAAAGCCCCGGATATTGGGGAGCAGATCGGCTACGTTGCCGAGCTGATGGAAGCGATCCTGGAGGACACCACGGTGCCGCGCAACATCAGGAAGGCGTGCGAGGACGCAAGGGTCAAAATCACGGACAACGCAAACCCAGTCGAGGTGAATGTCTCCAACGCAATCTATCTCATGGAGGACATCAGCAACGACATCAACATGCCCGCGCACACGCGCACCGAAATATGGACCATAATCTCCGAGCTCGAGGCGCTTAGGGAAAAGTGCAAGGGATGACAGAGGGAAAGCCCCATAACGCCGAAAGCAGGATGCGCGAGGTCGTGGAGTTCTGCTCCGCGAGGGAACAGCTCATTGACAGGCAGGCCATCGCGCTGCTCGAGAACGAGGCCCACTGGAAAGAAATCCTGGGCGGCATTTCCGATTCAATGATTTCCGGCGAAAGGGTAAAGGCCGCGCTGCTGAAGCACGGGTCGAAGCTCGGCAATGTGAAGGAAGAGGTTGTTGTCAGGCGAGGCAAATTTACGGGGCTTGCAAAGGATTCGGAATCCGATTTCAGGGTAATGGAAGAGCACGAGGTCACGGGAAAGGCTTCCAGCACGGGCAAGCTCGCGGATTTTTTGGGTTATTTCAGGGACAAGTACTCTTTTTTGCACGGGCTGCTTGACCACAGGGTGGGCTTTTCCCCGAAAACGATGGACATGCTCAAGGCGGCTCCGAAATACGGCGAGGTCGATTTGATAGGCATGGTTGTGAAGAAATGGGTGAGCAAGAACGAAAACCAGGTAATCGAGCTGGACAGCCCGGAAGGGGGGGCTCTGCTTGTCGTTTCAAAGGACGAGGCCGAAATCAACCGCGAGGCTTCAAGAATCCTGCTCGACGACGTGATAGGCGTAAGGGGCAAGAAGCTCTCGGATGAAATGGTCATTGCAAAGGGGTTCCTGTGGCCCGAGCTGATGCAGCGGGGGCCGCGCCACGCCGAGCGCGACCTGAGCGCCTGCCTGATTTCGGATGTGCATGTGGGAAGCAGGCTTTTCCTGGAGAAGGAGTTCTCGAAATTCCTCTCGTGGCTGAATGGGAATGTGAACGGCGAAAAGGGAACGGAGCGCGTGGGTAAAATAAAATACCTTGTCCTTGCAGGCGACAATGTTGATGGAATCGGGGTTTACCCTGAGCAGTACGATGAGCTCGAGATCAAGGACATCTATGCGCAGTACGAGCGCTTCGCTGAGCTGATTGCCGGGGTTCCCGAGCACATCGAGGTTTTCATCTGCCCGGGGCAGCACGATGCCGTGAGGAGGGCCGACCCGCAGCCCGCGATCCCGAAGGAATTTGCAAAGGGCCTGCATGCCCTTGGAAACGTGCATTTCATAGGGAGCCCGGGGTGGATGGAGCTCGAGGGAATGAAGTGCCTCGTGTACCACGGCGCTTCGTTCCATGACATGATTGCGGCCACAAAGCACCTGAGCTATTCGGAGCCTTCGGGCCCCATGATTGAGCTGCTCCGCAGGCGCGACCTCTCAACCGGCTTTGGCCTGACGCAGCCTTACGTTCCGGAAGGCCATGATTACATGCTTGTGCGCGAGGAGCCGGATTATTATTTCGGCGGGGATTTGCACATCAAGGGCTACGCGCAGTACCGCGGATGCATGGTTGCAAACGCGGGGTGCTGGCAGGGCAGGACGGATTACCAGGTAAGGGAAGGCCATGTTCCGACCCCGGGGATTGCGATTGACATCAACCTCTCAACAAGGAAGCTTACCGAGAACCATTTCATGGTGAAAGAATGATTGAACTTGATAGAGCGTTGCGAGCGGAGCGAGCA
>CAYJRH010000041.1:0-10135 GCA_964372565.1 uncultured archaeon | reverse complement strand
AGCGCGGGGGACGAGATTTGAACTCGCGCTCCCTTTCGGGAAACGGATTAGCAATCCGCCGCATTTGACCACTCTGCCACCCCCGCAACTGTTGGCCAGTTGGGAACGCGCCCTATCTCGCCTTGGGGGTCGATAGGTCTTGCTTCGCAACTGACAACAAAACTAGTGGCTTATACAAAGTAATTTGGGTAAATTTATAAGGGTTTAGAGAGGCATTCTGTCAGATAAAGGCGGTTTTATGAGGTTTTGTGGAATCAGGGTAGAAAGCCCGTTCTTCCTCGCGCCGATGGCGGCCATTACCTCGCTGCCGTTCAGGCTGATGTGCAAGAGGCAGGGCGCGGGGCTTGTGATGACCGAACAGGTCAATGCCACGCAGATAGCGAGGAAGCCCGACCCTTTCACCAACAACGAATTCTTCACCATCAAAACAACGCCGGAGGAGAAGCCTGCCGGCGTCCAATTGTTCGGCGCGGTTGAGCGGGATTTCATCGCCGCAGTCGAGGCCGTGGAAAAGAACTTCGAGCTCATAAACATCAACTGCGGGTGCCCATCGCACCGCGAGGTTTCAATCGGGGCGGGCGCGGCGCTGCTCAAGGAGCCTGAAAAGATTGCGGGAATAGTGAGGGCAGCAAAAGGTGCCACGGACAAGCCTGTTACAGTGAAGATGAGGCTGGGATGGAGCGACAATAAATCTGCCGGGATCGCAAAAGTCATTGAACGGGCGGGCGCGGACGCTGTCATGGTGCATGGCAGGACAGCGGAGCAGGGCTATTCAGGCAAGGCCGACTGGGTGGCGATAAAAAAAGTGAAGGAAGCGCTTTCTATTCCCGTGGTTGCGAACGGCGACGTGAATTCCGGCGCAAAAGCGATGCAAATGCTCGAGGAAACCGGCTGCGAATTCGGGATGATTGGCAGGAGCGCAATGACAAACCCGTACATTTTCCGCGAGGTCAAAGAGTGGATTGGGAAAGGCGTTGAATGGAAGGCCTCGCCCGCCGATAAAATCGCCGGCTTTCATGATTACATGGCTGCGTGCGGGAAATATGATATGGTCAAGCTAAGCGATTTGAAGTTGAAGGCGGTGCAGTTCACGAAAGGAATAGATTTCACGAAGCACGTCCGCGTGCAGATTCAGGCCGCGCAGAGCATCGAAGAAATAAAAGCCGCGATTGATGGGTTCGCGCGCACCCTTGAAGAAAATGGCGGCTGGAAAGAATTAAATATCGGCGAGGCGCAGATTTAGGCATGGATTTCAGGCGGGCGCTCGTTGCCGGTGCCGCACTTTGGGCGGCGATTTTCTTTGAGGTAAGCATATTGATGTTCGGCTTCGGGCTGCAGGGCAATGCTTACTACACTGCGCACTACTTTCTTCTCGGCATCCTTACGGGAGCGGCGGCGCTGTTCTATTTCAACTCGAAGAAGGCCGGGTCGGGGTTAAGGGAAGGGCTTTTGGCAGGAATCGCCATGCTCGGCGCGGGAATTGCCCTTGATGCGATAATCACGGTTCCGCTTTTCATAAAAAGCTATAATTTCTTTTTCGAGCCCGCGCTCATTCTCGGTTACATGGAATCTGTCGCTATTGTGGCGGCTGTCGGCTTGGTGAAAGGGAAAAAATCCTGGGAAGGCCCCTGACATAGGTAATCTTTGAATCAAGTTCCCTCAGCTTCTCCTGTTCTGTCGGATTGGCGCGTTTGCGCATTTCCTCCAGTTCCAGCAGGAGCAGCCCCGCCTGACCCGAAGAAAGCCGATGACAGAGGAGCTTCAGCTTTTGCAGGGGGAGAATTGCAAACTCAGCGGCCGGATTTGGCCCTTTCCGCCTTATGGCGCCCCTTTGCAGAGGGCGTTGCGGACGCTTGCTTGGCATAGCACTAATCATGGACGCGGCGGTATATTAAAGTTGGCAACCAATGGGCATAAGTTTCCAAGGCCTGCCTGCGCATATTACCCCTGCAGGTTCTCCTCGATTTTTTCCTTGAACATCTGCTTGGGCATCGCGCCGTGGATTTCGCCGATGAGCTCGCCTTTCTTGAACATCAAAAAGGACGGAATTGACATAACCCCGTATTTGCCGGGCGCTTCGGGGTTCTCATCAATGTTCAGCTTCGCGAACTCCAGTTTTCCGGCAAATTCCTTTGAAAGCTCCTCAAAAATCGGCGTAGCGTACCTGCACGGGCCGCACCACTCTGCCCAGAAATCTATTATCACCGGATTCTTTGAGTTAATAAAATCGTTGAACGCCGAATCCGTGAGCACGATCATTCCAAAACACCTTTTTTCCCGAAATTTTTTCTTTAATTTGATTTGGCATTGTATTTGGGAAAAATCTGTTTAAAAAAAGAACCCCGCCAAATTTTTCAGCAATTTTTTGTGCAGTGCCAAATTAGTAAAAAAAATGTCTCAAATGCCATAAAATTTGTTCAAAAAATGAAGCGTCGACATAATTTCTTAAAAATTTATTTAAAAAACTGAAGAATTATAATGAAAATATTCGGAATATGAAGTGTTTTGTTTGGAGGACAAACCTTTTTATATAAGCGGGCCATTAGTTTAATCCCTGCAAACAGGAATTAGATTAGACAGGAAATATAGCGAAAGTCCCAGTACGGCTCACGGAAAAGGCGGAAAAATGGCGGAAAAACGGGCTATCAGCCAAGGCACCCAAAAAACCCGGGAAAACCCGAAAGGCCTCACAATCCAGAGGGTATTCACCAAAAAGGGAGCATTGGACCCTTTGCACATGGTTGAATATGAATACCGCACTTCGAGCATCAAAAACCCTGATGGAAGCGCGGTTTTCGAAATGAAGGACCTGGAAGTGCCAAAAGACTGGAGCCAGATTGCACTTGACATACTTGCGCAGAAATACTTCAGGAAAGCGGGGGTGCCGCAGTTCGACAAATTCGGCAAGCCCATAATGGATGGCGCGGGCAAGCAGGTGCTCGGCCCTGAAAGAAGCGCCAGGCAGGTTGTCTCGAGGCTTGCCGAAACATGGAGATGGTGGGGCGAGAAATACGGCTATTTCGCATCCGAAGAGGACGCAAACGCGTTCGAGGACGAGCTCAAATTCATGCTGATAACGCAGGCCGCTGCGCCGAACAGTCCCCAGTGGTTCAACACGGGGCTCTTCCAAGCTTATGGGATAAATGGGCCGGCACAAGGGCATTATTTTGTGAACCCTGACACCCAACAGCTTGAAAAAAGCCCCGACGCTTATTCAAGGGCACAGGCACACGCGTGCTTCATACAATCCGTTACCGACGACCTCGTCAACGAAGGCGGCATTTTCGATTTGGTTACGCGCGAGGCAAGGATATTCAAATACGGCTCGGGCACGGGAACCAACTTCTCGGCGCTGCGCGGCGAAGGCGAGCCGCTGTCAGGCGGGGGCTACAGCTCAGGCCTGATGTCGTTCCTCAAGATTTTCGACCGCGCCGCGGGCGCGATAAAATCGGGCGGCACAACGAGGAGGGCGGCAAAAATGGTGATACTTGACATTGACCACCCTGACATAGAGAAGTTCATAGGGTGGAAAGTGCTGGAGGAGCAGAAGGTTGCCGCGCTCGTTGCGGGAAGCAGGGCAAACGCATTTCATCTCAATGAAATCATGCGCTGCGCGCATGAAGGCAGGAGCACGGATGTGAAAGTGAACAAGCCGCTCGCCAAGGCAATCCGCGAGGCGATAGGGGAGAGCATCTCGCCGAATTACATCCTGCGCGTGCTCCAGCTCGCTGAGCAGGGCGAGAAGGGCATTGATTTCCCGGTGTTCGACACGAATTACAACTCCGAGGCTTACTCCACAGTATCAGGGCAGAACTCGAACAACACCGTAAGGGTGAGCAACGCCTTCATCGAAGCGGTCCTGAACGATTCGGAATGGGAGCTCAAGATGAGGAAAACCGGCAAGGCCGCAAAGCGCCTGAAGGCGCGCGACCTGTGGAACAGGATTGCGCTCGCGGCATGGCACTCTGCTGACCCCGGGCTCCAGTTTGACGACACAATCAACGAGTGGCACACCTGCCCCAAGGACGGCAGGATAAACGCGAGCAACCCGTGCGTGACAGGTGACACACTCGTGCTTACAAAACAGGGGTGGCACAGGATAGATTCATTAATTAAAAAAGAGGCTGAACTTGTTACAAATCTTGGTGAAATTGGCACCGGTTTTACAAACGGGTCATTTGAAACAGGCATTAAACCAGTTTATAAGCTTTCAACAAATAGCGGATATGGGATAAAACTCACGGCAGACCACAAAGTTTACACTGCTAACAGGGGTTTTGTGCAGGCAGCTGAACTAACAAAAGACGATTTCGTATGCCTCCCCCCAAAGAACGTTGCAGAGATAAAGGAGCCGATTGAAAAAGAGTTTTATCAGCTCTTAGGGGTGTATATGGGTGATGGTTGCGGATCTGGAAATATAATCCAAATAACTATGGGAAAGAATGAAGGGCCGCTGCTTGAAAAAATTGCGAATTACTGCTATTCCTCTTTCCAAAGGCGCACCCACCAGAATCAATTGGTAAAAATAATTCATACAAGCACAACGGCAAAAATGAACATTGTTTCAAGTGATGCAATCGGTAAAATCTCATCTTATGTTGATCTTTCACAAAAATCTTATGAAAAGACATTATCTGAAAAAATATTCTCCTTAGGTCTTGGGGAGCAAAAATATATATTGCAGGGCTTGTTTACAACTGATGGCACTGTCGCCAATTACGGGGAGAAGAGCCAATATGTTTCGCTTGATTCAACAAGTGTTGAACTTCTCAAGGGAGTCCAGATTCTACTTTTAGGTTTTGGAATAAAAAGCAAGTTATACAGCAACAGAAGGGCGGGCAAACTCACCAGTATGCTTCCTGATGGCAAGGGAGGAGTAAAACAATATAATGTGAAAGAGATGCACAGCCTTAGAGTATCAAGAAGCTCAAGAGAGCAATTTGAAAAATTGATTGGATTTATGGAAGGATCGGAAAAAAGCAGACAACTCTCAGAGATGAATTCTCTCGTAACAACCTATGCTGACAAGCCGTTTGACAGGGTGGAATCGCTTGAATACCTTGGCGATGAAAAGGTCTACGACCTTACCGAACCATTCACTAATTCATTCATAGCAAATGGGATTTCGGTGCACAATTGCTCTGAGTACATGTTCCTAGACGACACCGCGTGCAACCTCGCGAGCATAAACATCATGAAGTTCGTGGATTCGAACAACGAATTCATGGTTGAGGAGTTCAGGCACGCTACAAGGCTCTGGACAATTGTGCTGGAGATAAGCGTCCTCATGGCGCAGTTCCCTTCCAAGGAAATCGCGCAGAAGAGCTTTGATTACAGGACGCTAGGGCTCGGCTATGCCAATCTCGGAACGCTGCTGATGGTTTCCGGCATCCCCTATGATTCTGATGAAGGGAGGGCGATTGCCGGGGCGATAACCTCCGTGCTGTGCGGCGAATCCTACGCGACTTCTGCGGAAATGGCTGGCGCCCTTGGGGCTTTCCCGCGCTATGAAGCCAACAGGGCGGATATGCTCCGCGTGATGAGGAACCACAGGCGCGCCGCATACAACGCCAAAGCATCCGAGTATGAGGGGCTGACAATAAAGCCCATGGGGATTGATGCGGGAAAGTGCCCGAAGAAGCTCGCGTCGGCCTGCCGCGACGCGTGGGACCGCGCACTCACCCTCGGCGAAAAGTACGGCTACAGGAACGCACAGGTTACGGTAATAGCCCCCACCGGCACAATCGGATTGCTCATGGACTGCGACACAACAGGAATCGAGCCCGACTTCGCGATGGTGAAATTCAAGAAGCTTGCGGGCGGCGGATACTTCAAAATCGTGAACCAGTCATTGCCAATGGCGCTCAAAAAGCTCGGATACCACGAAGGGCAGGTTGCGGACATCGAGAAATATGTCAGGGGCCACGGGACAATGAAGGGATGCCCGCACATCAACCGCGAAACCCTGCTCGCAAAAGGGTTCAACATCGAAAAAATTGCCGTTATTGAAGCGCAGCTCGCGAATGTCTTTGAACTGAAATTCGCGTTCAACAAGTGGGCTCTCGGCGAGGAGTTCTGCCGCAGCATCGGCTTTTCGGACAGGCAGCTCAATGACGCGGGTTTTGACATGCTCAAAGAACTCGGCTTCGCAAAGGCGGAGATTGATGCCGCAAACGATTATGTGTGCGGGACAATGACTGTCGAGGGGGCGCCGCACCTCCGCGAGGGGCATTACCCTGTGTTCGACTGCGCGAGCAAATGCGGCAAGAAAGGGAAGAGGTTCATCCACCACATGGGGCACATTAAAATGATGGCGGCCGCGCAGCCTTTCATCAGCGGCGCGATAAGCAAGACCATTAACATGCCCAACCACAGCACTGCCGAGGAAATAAAGGACGCATACCTGCAATCTTGGCAGTGCATGGTAAAGGCGAACGCGCTTTACCGCGACGGCTCCAAGCTTTCGCAGCCGCTCAGCACAATCTCCAGCGAGGACGAGATAGCGTGGCTCGGCGCGGATGAGGATGTTGATGAAACAATCGGGCCGCAGCAGATGCAGCAGAAAATCAGCATGAAGCTCGAGAGGAGGTCGCTCCCGGCAAAAAGGAGGGGCTTTGTGCAGGAGGCGACTGTCGGGGGGCACAAGGTGTTCATCAAAACAGGCGAATACCCGGATGGCTCGCTCGGCGAGATATTCATTGACATGTACAAGGAAGGGGCGTCATACAGGGCGCTGATGAACTGCTTTGCTGTTGCGGTCTCCAAGGCGCTGCAGTACGGTGTTCCCCTTGAGGAGTTCGTGGATTCATTTACCTTCACGAGGTTCGAGCCTTCCGGGATAGTGAAAGGCCACGAGGCCATAAAGAACGCGACTTCCATGATGGATTACATATTCCGCGTGCTTGGTTATGAATATCTGGGGAGGACTGATTTCGTGCATGTGAAGCCAATCAACGGCGAGCACCTCGAGGGCGAGCAGAAGAAGATACTTCCTGAGCCGCTGCTGCCAGGCACGGATGCCAAGCCAAAGCCGAAGAGCATGGAAGAAATGGACAGGCCTGCGGGCGAGGAAGAACTCAGGATACAGGCTGCGCGCAGCAAAGGATACACCGGGGACCAGTGCGGGGCCTGCAGCTCAATGAAAGTGAAGCGCAACGGCTCGTGCACGGTGTGCGAGGACTGCGGCGCAACGAGCGGCTGTTCATGATTGTTGTGGGCTGAGCAAGCCACAACCTTCTCATGAATAAGCGGTTTAATTAACTCTTTCTCGGCAACTATTTCATGCCCCGCTTCTGGGAAGTCGATTTCTGCCGCGGAACCGCCATACTCATGATGGCAATTTTCCACTTCGCGTGGGATTTGAATTATTTTGGCGTGGTTAGCGCGGAACTTTATTCAGGGGCGTGGGGGGTTTTCCAGAAAGCAACGCTCGGGCTTTTCCTGCTTGTGGCCGGGGTCGTGATAGCGGTCAACGCTGGAATAAAAAAAGAAGGGTTTGTTGCTGACTCAATCCGCCGCGCCGCGTGGGTTTTTGGCTGCGGCCTGCTCGTGACGTTTTTCACGATGATGCTTTTTCCTGCGGAATTCGTTTATTTCGGCGTGCTGCACCTCATAGGAATATCAATCCTGATTGCGGTGCCGCTTGCACGGAAAAAAATTCCGGCATTGCTTGCGGGAACGGCGATAATTCTGGGCCCGCTCGTTTTTAATTTGCAGTCGATTGGAATTCCGGCATTGGTCTGGGCCGGGTTTGCGGCGCCAAAGGCGACGCTTGATTTTGTCCCGCTGTTCCCGTGGTTCGGGGCTGTGCTGCTGGGGGTATTTTTAGGGAATGCGCTGTATGAGAACGGGAAAAGGAAGTTCGAAATTCCGGAGTGGGGCGGGCCGCTGCCAAAGAGTGTGCAATTTCTCGGGAGAAACTCGCTTGTGGTTTACCTTGCGCATCAGGGCTTGTTTTTCCCTCTCGCGTGGCTCGTTTCCTTGTTGAATTAGCTCCAGTTGCGGCCGCCGCGCCTGTGGGGTCCGCTCCTGCTGCCCCGCCTGTCTGAATGGCCACGCCCTCCGCCTGAACTGCCGCGCCCCCTGAAGCCTGAGCGTGATGGGCCCGAGATGTCCTTCCAGAGTGGCTCGCCGCCGGAACCGTGTGCGCTTTCAGTTTCATGGCTGTGCAATTGGGAAGCCGATAAATTCGCGGTTCGGCCATGTGGTGAAGCGCTGTGCGAATGTGAACTGCCCGCGTGCCCGCCAAAGCCCCTTCCTGAAGTATGAAACCTGCTTCCTCCCCCGCGGTTTCCGAAACCGCCGCGCCCGGCGCCGAAGCCGCGTGCTCCGAAGCCGCTTCCTTCTCCGCGCGCAAACCTCGGCTGCCTCTGCAGGGTTATTGCCTCAACCTCGGGAGCGGATTCGCGGCGCACCTTCAGCGACGAATCAAGGAGGACGCTCCTGAAATTGTAGTGGTCAGCAGGAACGAGGAGGGTTATTGCCCTTCCGTTCTTTCCGGCGCGCGCCGTCCTCCCAATCCTGTGGATGTACTCATCCGGAGTCGGGGGAACGTCATAATTGTAAATGTATGAAACGCCCTTCACATCGAGGCCGCGCGCGGCGACATCGGTTGCAACAAGCACGTCGACGTGCTCGCGCCTCAGCATTTCAAGCGCCTTCAGCCTCCTTGCCTGCGTGAGGCCGCCGTGGATAGGCATTGCGTGAACATCATGCTGCTTCAAATTGCGCGCAACAACATCGACTTCGCTGCGTGTGCGGCAGAAGACCATTGAAAGGCCGGTGAGATTCTGTTTGAGGAGGTAAACGAGGGTGGCGAATTTTTTCGAGGGCGCAATGTCGTAATAAACCTGGTCCAGCAATGACGGGTCGACCCTTGCTTCGCCCTGCACCTTTACAGGGGAATTCATGTGCCCGGCAATTATCTTGTCAACGTCGCGCGTGTAAGTGGCGCTGAACAGGAGGGTCTGCCTCTGCTTTGGCATCGCTTTCACTATGATTTCAACGTCCTCGTAAAAGCCCATGTCGCACATCCTGTCGGTTTCATCCAGCACAAAGAATTTTACTTTTGAAAAATTCACGCTGCCCTGGCGCATGTGGTCCAGAATCCTTCCCGGGGTGCCGACAACAATCTCAACGCGCCTCAAATCGTCCTTCTGCGGGTTAATGCCCACGCCGCCGTACACGGCAGCGACTTTCAGGCTTGTGTATTTTGCAAAAGTGGCAAGCGAATCCGCAACCTGCACGCACAATTCGCGCGTCGGGGTGAGAATCAGCGCCTGAATGCCGGCGTTTGGGTGGACTTTTTCGATTATGGGGAGGCCGAATGCGGCTGTTTTTCCCGAACCGGTGCTCGATTGCCCGATTACGTCCTTGCCAGCCTGAATCTCGGGGATGCAGCCCAGTTGTATGGGGGTGTACTCCTCATAGCCCATTTCTTCTATTACCTTCAAAAGGCGCGCGTCTATCTTTATAGTTTCTGTATTCATCTGTAATTGCTCCAATCCTGATTAATTTTCATCTGGGATTGTTTATAAACACATGGCAATGAATTTTGGGCGCGGTTGAAATGGCGTGCCGTTATTGAAGGCGAAAAAAGCGCGGCTCGCGCAATTTCGCGGCTTTTTGGGGGCGCCTTTTGCCCATGAAAGCGCCTTATAAAGCCCCTTTTGGAGGCAGGTTTATATACCACCTGATGGGCAGTATATACTGTGGAAAATTTTTTGTTTTCCACGTGAGCCTAATCCCAATTTCTCACATAAAAACTTGGCAGGAAACTCGTGCCCCGCCCCAAAAAGCGGGGTACCGACTTCTCTCGACCCAAATTCCCCTTTTGGGGAATTTCCGTCGACGGGAAAGCGATGCGCTTCCGGTTTGCCCTTCGGAAGGGGGCGCCCTGTCTCCTTGCGAATCCTTGGATTCGCGAGGCCTCGCAGAGCTCCGCTCTGCAAGGTCGCCTTGGGGCTCGACAGGTCTTGCTCCGCCCTCCGAATTCCGCTTCGATAGAACGGGGGCTATACTCGGTTTGGGCGACTTCTCTTTTCCGACTATACTCGGTTTGGGCCTCGATAGACCTTGCATCACTGCAAACAAACATTTAAATTCAAAAGATAAGTCTAATTTATATTGAGATGGT
>CAYJRH010000040.1:0-10150 GCA_964372565.1 uncultured archaeon | reverse complement strand
TGAAGCTGGCAAGGCCTGCAGAATCCGACGCGCATGTCGGATGCGAAGCACGGCCCATCGAAGCAAAATGCAGGCTTATCCCATCGCGCTAGCGATGGGGTAACCGTCGCTCCCAACCGGCGAAAGGGTTGGGGCGCGCCCTTCCTCCCAAGAGGATTCAGCACGAGCCCAAGCGAGTGCCGAATCCGACGCGCATGTCGGATGCGAAGCACGGCCTATCGAGCCCCAAGGCGATGATAGGGCGCGCCCTTCCGACGCGCATGTCGGAACGGGCAGATTGCGCTCGATGAATTTGCATCCTGAAGCGGATTGTTCGGTTCTCTCGACCTGCGCCTAAAACATTTTTTCCGCTGCTTTTAGCCCTTGCAGGTATTGCTCTTTTGTCACTGGGCTTTTCACCCCGAATTCCGCAAGCTTGTCCATCATTTCACTTATTGTGAGGCCGGCCTTTTGCGAGGCCTTTCCCAGCGATATTTTCCCGCGCCTATATTGCTCCATTGCCAGATGAAGCCTGCCTTTTCCGAGCAGCTTTCTTATGACTGCCGTCCTGTCGGATTTCTCCTCTTTGGCCTCAAGGCTCACGAAGTCGAGGTCTTCCCTGTCTATCCTCATACTCAGCACTTTCTGCATTTTTTATCCCTCCAGCCTTTTCCTGAAATCGGCGATTATCTCGTCAGAATACCTGCCACATCGCACCAGCCCGTCGAGTTTGAGCTCTGCTTGCTCTTTGCCTAGCCTTTTGTGCTTATAAAGGCTGAGCAGGATTCCGAGGCTTGTGGCATACTCTATATTCAGCACTGAGCATGCCTTCATTGCGTTGTAGTCATCTGTTGCGATTGAGCTTCCTTTGTTTTCCAGGCACAGGGCTATCGTTTCCGCCTCTCCCTTGTGCAGGTTGAAATCACCCATAATTCTTTTCACCGCCAGTGTGCCCTTGACATTTTTCACTGAGATTCTTTTCTCATCAATTCTCTGCATTATCAGCAGCGCATCAAATGTTTTTTTCCTTGTGGCTTCTTTCACGACTTCTGCCGATATTGCCAATGGCTCGTGGCTTGCCCCGATGAACAAATCAAGCAGCTCGGTTTTTGCCGCAAGGATAAGTGTCGAAGCGTCCACAAACAGCATAATACAATATACTACAATTGTAGTTTAAATAAGTATCTGCACGGCGGGCTTTATGCAAATCCGGTTCAAGGGGCCTTGGCCCACTTGTCCCTGTCGGCGCTGTAATAATGCGCCCGGAAATTGCTTAGGAACTTGAGCAAATGCTCTTTCTCGGCAGGGAGAAGACCTGTGCTGGTTTCGCTCAGGACGCTTATCGCCTTTGCCCTCTGGGCATCGCTCTCGAAGGAACCGAGCCTCTGGCCGGCGACAAATCGGACATTCTTTTCATTGAGCCACGCGTCGTGGATGGATTTGTGCTTCGGGTCGCTTTTTGGGTCGCGGAGATAAGATGAAAGCGTTATGCACGAACTGAAGAACTCGTTCGTGCCAAAAGGCGTCCTCATGCCGCGCGCGGTGTCAACAGGCACCTGAAAAGCCCTCTGGCAGCAGTCGAAAGCCCTTATAAGCGCGGGCACCGCCTTTTGGGTTGGGATGAACTGCCTGAAGTGGGTGAGCACTTCCCTCGGCCCTGCAGGGCCACCGGCAGCCTTTTTTTCCGCGGGCTTCGGCGCTGGCCCTGCTTTCTTTGGCCGCGCTTCCGGCGCCGTTTTCTTCCCGCCCCCGAACCTGCTGAAAAGCCCTATTCCGGCGGCTGCAGCGCCCAAACCTGCTGCCGCTTTCAGGAAATTGCGCCGATTCATAAGATTGCCCTTGGCCATCATAAAATCTTTCTCCGCGGGAGTTTAATAACCTTGCCCCGCGACGCAGGGCCGCCTGTAAACCATTATAATGCTTTTGCGGCAATCCCCAATATACCGAGGCAACCCAATGTACAGGACACACACATGCGGCGAATTGAATGAAAAAAACGCCGGAAAAAGCGCCACATTGTGCGGCTGGGTAGACACAATGCGCGACCATGGCGGCCTCACTTTTATGGATTTGCGCGACCGCTACGGCCTTACCCAGGTAGTGATAAATCCGGAAAAAAACGCAAAGAGCGCCGAGACCGCGAAGAAAATCCGGAGGGAATTCGTTGTCAGGGTTTCGGGCAGCGTAAACCGCAGGCCAAAAGGCACCGAGAACAAAGCATGGCCAACTGGCGAGATTGAGCTCGAGGCAAAGGAGCTCGAGATTATCACAGCCGCGCTGCCGCTGCCGATAGAGCTTTCCGACAAAATCCAGTCGAATGAGGAGACCAACCTCAAGTACAGGTATTTGGATTTGAGGAAAGCTGAACTGCAGAGGAACCTCGCGCTCAGGCACAAAATCGTGAAAGTTGCGCGCGATTTCTACGATGAAAACAGTTTTTTGGAAATAGAGACCCCGATTCTCGCGAAGAGCACGCCCGAAGGCGCGCGCGATTACCTTGTGCCGAGCAGGGTGCAGCCGGGGAAATTCTACGCGCTGCCCCAGAGCCCGCAGATATTCAAGCAGCTGCTGATGGTCGCGGGATTTGACAGGTATGTGCAGATTGCGCGCTGCTTCAGGGACGAGGATTTGCGCGCGGACAGGCAGCCTGAGTTCACGCAGATAGATGCCGAAATGAGCTTTGTGGACGAGGACGACGTCATGCAGATTCATGAGAAGCTCATCCGCCGCATATGGAAGGAAGCGCTCGGCGCGGATTTGAAGGCCCCTTTCCCGAGGCTCACATACGATGAATGCGTTTCCCGGTTCGGGATTGAAAGGCCGGACATGCGCTTCGGGCTTGAGCTTGTTGATATCACCGAAATAATGGCGAAAAGCGATTTCGAGATTTTCAAAAAGGTCGCGCAAAGCGGCGGAATAATCAAGGCGATAAATGCGCAAAAATCGGAATTCTCGCGCAACGACCTCAAAGAACTCGAGGATTTCGTGAAGATTTACAAGGCAAAAGGGCTCGCCTCTCTCAGGGTTTCGGGAGGAAAGCTCGAGGGCCAGACAGCGAAATTCATCCCCGAAAAGCCTGCAAAGGAACTTATTTCGAAATGCGGGGCGAAGGAAGGCGACACGCTCCTCGTTGTTGCGGGGGACGCGAAAACCGTGAACGATTCGCTGGGCTTTTTGAGGAACCACCTTGCGGAGAAGCTCGGGCTACTGGGAAAAGGCAAATGGAGCTTCCTCTGGGTCACCTCATTCCCGATGTTCGAGTGGAGCGAGGAGGAGCAGAAGCTCAACGCGATGCACCACCCCTTCACTTCCCCGAAGCTGGAGCAACTGGGCCTCATTGAAAAGGAGCCGCTCAAAATCCGCGCAAAGGCCTACGATTTGGTGCTGAACGGGATTGAGCTCGGAGGGGGAAGCATAAGGATTCACAGCCCCGAAGTCCAGACAAGGGTTTTCAGCGCGCTCGGAATCACGGGCGAGGACGCGCGGGCCAAGTTCGGTTTCATGATTGACGCGTTCAAGTACGGCGCGCCGCCGCACGGCGGAATCGCGTTCGGCCTGGACAGGCTTGTGATGATGGTTGCCGGCGCGCCGAGCATACGCGAAGTGATTGCCTTCCCGAAGAACAAGGCAGCGGTTTCGGTGATGGACGGCTCGCCCTCGGAAGTCGACGCGAAGCAGCTGAAAGAGCTTAAGATTAAACTGGACACGCAAAAGTGAATCAAGAATTAACAGGCTGGCTTCTCGCGGTTTGGATGTATTTCGGGGAATTGTTTTTATACTGGCATGCAGCAATTATATTGTGGTTTGAATGGAAACAGTGACAATTTCAAAGAAGGAATATGCGCGGCTCAAAAAAGTATCGAAGGTTGACAGGGCGCTTGTCGCAAAAATTGCCAGGGGCCTTGAGGACATAAGGCACGGCAGGATTACCGAGTGGAAGCTATAATTCAAATTACGCCTTTTTCTTTCAAGGTTTCCATCACAAAAATCTGAGCACCGCGGGCTGAAGCCCGCGGGGTCTCACAACACACCCGTGAACGGAACAACACTTTGCCAAATCGGTAAAATCCGACAATATTTCATTTTGGCAAAGTGTTGATGAACCCGAGCAAAACCTCGCCATGAATGGCGAGGGTTCATTTTGGGTTCCTGATATTGCGCCAGTTTTGCCAGTATTGCGTTTATGGTAGCCTGCTGGGCTTTCTTGTTGCTGATGGCAACGGCCAGCACCACAAGAACGTTTTCGTAAACAAGAAAATAAAGCATTTTGCCGTTGAATTTCTTTTCCCGGAAGAATGGCGCAGAAAGCGGCTTTCCGGCAGCCCCGCCTTTTTCTGCAAGTTGGGCGAGGAATTTCTCAATACGCCGCTTTTCGGCCTTTTCAAGCGCCTCAAAATCCCTGTCAAACTCGCCGGTTTTGAAAACCCTATAAAGCGACGGCATGCAATAAAATACGGTTGGGCACATTAAAAAGCTGTTCTTTAATTGTTTCTTTTTTGTATATTAAAGGTGAAAAAATGGCAAAGCCCAAAGTCAGCAAAGAGCTGCTTCTCAGGGTTGCGGCGAACGCGCGGCTCAGCCTCACGGAGCGCGAAATGGACAAATTCCTGCCGCAGCTGCAGGACGTGCTGAAGTCATTCTCAAAGCTGGACGAGCTTGACGTCGAGGGTGAGGAGCCATCCTTCCAGCCGGTCGCGAAAAAAAACGTTTTCCGCGAGGACAAGGCCGGCAAATGCATCACGAACAAAGAGGCGCTCGCAAACACGACGCACAAAAAGGGCGGCTATTTCAAGGGGCCGAGGGTGGTCTGAGTGCCGCGGACGCCTTACGGAATAGCCGAGTTCGTGAAAAGGGCCGAATCTGGGGAAATATCCGTTGTTGAGCACGCATCGAAAATCTCCGAGGAAATCGGGAGGAAAAACAGGGATTTTGCGCATTTCAACAATTTTGACAGGACATATGTGATGGAGCAGGCCGAGGCGCTGGAAAAGGAAATACGGAAGGGCAGGAAGGGAAGGCTGCTCGGCGTTCCCGTGAGCGTGAAGGATTGCCTGTGCGTGAAGGGCGTTGAATCCCGCGCAGGCTCGAAAATACTTTCAGGGTACAAACCGGTTTTTGATGCGACTGCGGTCGCAAAAGCGCGCGCGGAGGGCGCAATCATCCTCGGCAAAACCAGCCAGGACGAATTCGGGTTCGGCACTTTTTCGGTGAACCACACCGCGGGCCCCGCGCCGCGGAACCCATTCAATGATGAAAGAAGCTGCGGCGGGAGCTCGGGCGGCGCCGCGGGGTTCGCGGCGCTCACCAATTTCACGCACGCCGCGATTGCGGAAAGCACGGGGGGAAGCATCGCGTGCCCAGCGTCATTCTGCGGGGTTTCATCAATCACCCCGACATATGGGGCCGTTTCCCGCTACGGCCTGATGGATTACGCGAACTCGCTGGACAAAATCGGCACAATGGGAAAAACAATCTTGGATGCGGCGCTGCTGCTGAATGTGATTTCGGGACATGATAAAATGGATTCGACTTCCCTTGAAACCGAAGAATCCAGAATTGAAAAAATCGGGAAAATAAAAATCGGCGTTCCAAAGGACCTTATGGGAGAGATAGAAAACGCCAAAGTGAAGGACATTGTGCGCTCAAGAATCCGCGACGCGGAAAAACTCGGCGCGGAAATAACCGAAGTGAAGCTTCCGCTCAACACAAAATATGGGCTTGCGGCGTATTACATCATAGCGATGAGCGAAGCCTCGACAAACCTCGCGAAGTACTGCGGCATGAGGTATGGGTTTGAGAGGAAGCTTGACGGCGATTTCAACGAATATTTTTCCGCGGTGCGCTCACAGGCTTTCGGCGAGGAGGCAAAGAGAAGGATCCTGCTCGGCACGTTCGCGCGCATGTCGGGGTTCAGGGACGCGTATTATCTGAGGGCAATGAAGGCGCGCACAAAGCTCATTAAAGAGTACAAGCAGGCATTCGCGAAAGTTGACGTGATTGCGCATCCCGCAATGCCGATGGCGGCGCCGAAATTCTCTGAAATCGAGAAGCTCTCGCCGCTTGAGCACTACGCAGCGGATTTGTGCACCGTGCCGGCAAACCTGTGCGGGATGCCGCACGCCACAATCAACGCCGGGCTTTTGAAGGAGATGCCTGTGGGGCTGATGATTGCCGGGGACCATTTGCAGGAATCGAAAGTGCTTTCACTCGCGGCAGCGATGGAGGCGGAAAAATGAGCGAGCTTGAGACCGCAAAGCTCGCGTGCATAAAGGCCGGCGAGATAGCGATGAGGCACTTCCGCAACGGGGTAGGCGCGAAATACAAGGCCGAGCGCAGCATTGTCACTGAGGCGGATGTAAAGGCGGAAAAGAAAATAAAGGAAATCATTGCGGCTGAATACCCGTCGCACGGTTTTTTGGGGGAGGAGGAAGGCAGCCACGGAGACCAGAAGAACCTCTGGATAATCGACCCGATCGACGGCACGACGAATTTTTTCCACGGGGTCGAGCAGTTCGCTGTTTCAATCGCTTGCATGAAGAACGGGCGGCACGTGTGCGGATGCGTGTACAATCCCCCGCTGAAAAGGATGTATTATGCGCAGGCTGGAAAAGGGGCATGGCTGAACAGGGAGAAAATCCGCGTTTCCAGAACCGCAAAGATTGAGGAGTCGCTTCTGATAAGCGGCTTCCCTTATGAGCAGTCAGGGATGCTCGAGAAAACATTCAAATCAATGCAGGCGCTGCGCGGGAAGTGCCATGATATCAGGCGGTTTGGCTCCGCCTCGATGGACATGTGCTATGTTGCGGAAGGCATCTGCGACGCGTTTTTCGAATACACGCTCAATTCATGGGATGTCGCCGCAGCAATGCTGATTGTGCGCGAGGCCGGAGGGCGGGTAACTGACATAAACGGGAACGAGGCGACTGTCGATTCCGGGCATTTCCTCGCGAGCAACGGGATTATCCATGACGAAATGCTGGCGAAACTGGAGAGGGTTTGAATGGCTGAAATGATGGTAGGAATCGAGGCACACGTGCAATTGTCATGCAATTCCAAGCTATTCTGCAGCTGCCCGGTTGCCTCAAAGGATTCGGAACCTAATACTGCGGTTTGCCCAACATGTTGTGGGTTTCCCGGAGCAAAGCCCGTGCTGAACAAAAAGGCTGTTGATTACGCGCTGATGGTCGCGCTCGCGCTGAACTGCAGGGTCAACACGCAATTCTTCTTCTCGAGGAAAACTTACTTCTACCCGGACCTTGCGAAGAATTACCAAATAACGCAATATGAAATCCCGGTGGGAGAAAACGGGTCTGTTGAAGTTGATGGCAGGAAAGTGCGCATCCGCAGGGTTCACCTCGAGGAGGACCCAGCATCGCTTGTGCACGAGGAAGGAATGGGCGCAAGCGCATACTCGCTTGTGGATTACAACCGCTCAGGAATACCGCTTGTTGAAATCGTGACAGAGCCTGACATGGAGAGCCCGCAGGAGGCGCGAAAATTTTTGGACAAGATGCTGACAACTCTTAATTACCTCGGGGTTTACTCCCATGGCGATTCTGTCCTGAAAGCGGACTGCAACATTTCAATAAAGGGAGGGGAGCGCGTGGAAGTGAAGAATGTCACGGGTTTCCGCGCTGTCGAAGATGCGCTCATTGCGGAATTTGAAAGGCAGAAGAAGGCGGTTGCCGGCGGTGAAAAAATTGCGAGGCACACGCGCGGGTTTGATGCCGAGACGAAAAGCACTTTTGAGATGCGCACAAAGGAAACCGAAGATGACTATGGCTACATTTTCGACGGCGATCTGGTTACAACCGAAGTCGGCGCAAATTGGCTCGCGGAAATAAAATCCCGAATGCCGGAGCTTGCCGACACGAAAGCCACGCGCTTTGTGAAGGAATTCGGCCTGAAGGAATATGATGCGAAAGTAATTGCGGGGAATAAAGGGATTGCGGACATTTTCGCGGAAGCCGCGAAGGTTGACGGCAAAATCGCCGCGAGGGTGGTTTCGCGCGAGCTGCTCGGGATTTTGAACCACAACTCGCTGCGCCTCGGGGACACAAAAATCGATGCAAAAGGGATTTCTGGGCTTGTCGCGCTGATAAAAGCGGGAAAAGTCAGCGAGAGGAACGCAAAGGAATCGCTGATAAGATATGCGCTGGATGGAATCACGCCAAAGGAGTTTTTGGAGAAGAACAATTTGCTTATTGATGCTTCAGGAAACGATGCCGAGGGCGCGATAAAGGAAGTTGTTGCGGAGAACGCAAAAGCTTTCCTTGAATTCAGGGAGGGGAACGCCAAGTCGATGAATTTCCTCATCGGCGCAGTGATGCGCAAAATGAAGGGCAGGGCAGATGCGCGCGCAATCCAGAAGCTTCTTGAGGGGATGAAATAGGCTTTGGCCGTTCCACCTTCACGATGCCGTTGCCCAAAGCCTGAAGAACTCATCTTCATAATCCGTTGCAACCTGCGAATCTGTTATGAACACGAGGTTCTCGCGGTTGCGCTCATCGGCGTTCGTTGTCCAATTGTAAGAGCCTGTCAGGACAAGGGAATTGTCGATGATTGCGAACTTGTCATGCATGGTTACGCTCTTCGTGTAAATGCGGGAGTGGATTCCGTTGCCGTCGAGGAAGGGCACAACCGAGCTCGGTATTGTCGACTGCTGGTAATCCGCGACAACGCGCACCTTCACCCCGCGCTTCTGCGCCTTCAATAACTCCGCAAAAAGCTCTTTTGAGGTGAAGGAATAAATCGCGACATCGACCGATTCCTTCGAGTTTGCGATCGCGTTCACAGCGCGGTCCTCGCAGTGGTCCGCGGGGCAGAAGAAAACATCAACATTTGCCTGGCCCGAGGATGAAGGAGTGCCCTGCTGGACGCATGCGGCGAGGAATACAATCGCGACAATAAAGGCGCAGGCAAGGGGGTTCCCAGCTGCACTAGAACCAATTACCCGGATTTTGTTCCCCAACAAATGCCCCCCAAACAATGCACATGCCATATTCTGGGCGGAAAACGATTTAAGGATTGGGCTGGCAAAAAAATGGCGGTTGCAGGGCAAACCCCATATAAAACCCAAAATAAGGGCTTTATTCGCCAAATGGAAAGCTTGCTTCTGGTACAACCGGCTGTACCAAAACCGCTTTATAAGCGCGGGGCGGCATAGGTAGTAGAAGGAAACAAAGGATTCATTCACCTCACACCTCCCTTTGTTCCTTTTTTCTTCTTTTTGGTCTTCAATGAATGTGGTTTTGATGCGCAGAATATTGATGTTATTTTTCACAATGCTTCTTGCGGCCGCCGCTTTCGCGGAAACCCGCCTTTGGGAACCGCTCCGACCTGCAACCCAACTGGCGCAGGAAATGGATTTTCCTGTTAAAGTGATTGTATTCCTGCTTGCGCTCTGCATTTTCGGGGTTTCGCTCCTTGCTTTTTCAAAATCCAAGTCAAAGAGGATTCTCCTGGTTTCGTTCGCGTTCCTACTTTTCGCGCTGAAATGGCTCGTAAAAATTATCGACTTGGTTTACTCGCCTGGCAGCTTCCTCTCGGACGCCTCGGAAAACATTTTTGAGCTAGGAATACTGCTCTCGCTGCTTGTCGCGCTTTTCTACAGGAAATCGTGGGGCAAGTTCTTCGAAAAGGAGCCGCGCTGAAAAGTGGTGGCAATGGATGACGAACTCGAAGTTGCGCTGCAGCTCGACATAAGGAAAAAAATATACAACACAATGAAGAGGAACCCCGGGCTGCATTTCCGCGAGCTCCAGCGCCGCGTCGGCATTGCGACAGGAGCCCTGCAGTACCACCTTGACTTTCTGCAGAAGCGGCATCTTATCAAAAGCGAAAAGGAAACAAAGTTCATCCGCTATTACCTCGTGAGGCAGCAATTCTATGACACCCCACTGATGTCTCTGCTGAGGCAGGACAGCATGCGGAAAATAATAGTTTTCCTGATGCAGAAGCGCTTTGCGGCGAACCAAACTGTGTCTAAAGGCGTGCAGCTGAGCCCCTCGACGACCTCATGGCACCTCGAGAAGCTTTCAGAGAGCGGTGTAGTCGAGAAGTCCAAGCGCGGCAGGAAAACAATCTTCAAAATTGCGGACAAGGGGCGCGTTGCAAACATCCTTGTCGCGTATAAGCGCAGCTTCCTTGATGAAGTGGTGGACAATTTCGT
>CAYJRH010000039.1:0-10764 GCA_964372565.1 uncultured archaeon | reverse complement strand
TTGCTGCTCTGCGTGCGCTTTCACAAGTGGTTCTGATTTTTAACCCGCCGCCTTAATTTGATTTCATGCGGCACAAGTTTTTTACCGTTGCTTTTGTTTTCATTGCTTTTGCATTTATCCTGCTGTCGGGCTGCGCCCAGGCGCCCGCGCCCCAAAACGGCCCGCCCGCTTCTCCCATTCAGCCGGATGAAAAGCCCGTGCTTACCGTTTACACTTATGATTCCATGGTTTCCGAGTACGGCATCGGCCCGAAAATCGTGCCGAAATTCGAGGCGCGGTGCGGGTGCAAGGTGAACATGGTTGCAAAGGGGGATGCCGGGCAGGTTCTTGCTGCGGCAACGCTCGAAAAAAACAATCCCCGCGCTGATTTGATTATAGGGATTGACAACTCGATGGTTTCACAGGCGCTCAAGGCGGGTGTTCTGGAGGAGTTCACTCCGGCAAATATCCCGATCGTGCCTGAAGAATTCCGCTTCGATTCAACGGATCACCTGACGCCTTACGATTACGGGTTCATTGCGTTCGTTTACGATTCCAACAAAATTGCGTTCCCGCTCAATGATTTCAATTCCCTCCTTGATTCCCGCCTCAGGAAAAAAGTCGTCATCGAGAACCCGCGCAGCTCCTCTCCGGGCCTCGCGCTCTTGCTCTGGAGCGTCAAGGTTTACGGCGACCCCGGTTACAAGGATTTCTGGCGCGCCTTCAGGCCCAACATTCTCACGGTTACCCAGGGCTGGGATGAGGCTGCCGGCCTGTTCAGCGCGGGAGAAACCCCGATTTACCTTAGCTATGCGACCTCGCCCCCATATTATGCTCTTTACGAAAACAAGACGAATTTCATCGCCGCCGAATTCAATGAAGGGCATTACATCCAGATTGAAGGCATGGGAATCGCCAAGGGCGCAAAGAACCGCGCGCTCGCGGAGCAGTTCATGGAGTTCGCGCTTTCCGAAGAATTCCAGGATGAAATCCCGCTGAACCAGTACATGTTTCCGGTGAACCAGAACGTGAAGCTCCCTGATGCGTACAGTTACGCGCTTCAGCCAAAAATAAAATTGCAGCTTGAACCCTCGCTTGTGGAGCAGAAGCAGGGGGAGTGGATTTCCGAATGGGAAAAGATTATTTCTTCGAATTGACGGCAAAGGCATGCCTCCTGTTCTTTGTTGTCGCTTTCTTCCTGTACCCGATTTCCGCAATCCTGCTAAGGGCTTTCGAATCAGGAAGCGAGGTCGATTTGTTTGCAGTCATTTCCGCAAACACGGGCATCGTATTTGCTTCGGCAGTGCAGGCATCCGCCTCCGCAATTTTCGCAATCCTGATAGGCTTTCCCGCGGCTTTCCTGGTCGCAAGGCGCGAGTTTCCCGGAAGGAAGCTCCTGCGCTCGATTTCGCTCATCCCCTTCGTTTTCCCTTCGGTGCTTGTCGTGCTCTCCTTTGTGATAGTTTTGGGGAACAACGGCTGGGTGAACACATTGCTCCGCTCCGTTTTCGGATTCGCGGAGCCCGTGCAATTCCTTTACGGCTTCTGGGGCGTCGTCCTCGCGCATGCGTTCTACAATTTTCCGATTGTGATGCGCTTTGTTTCCGATTCATGGGAACGCATTGATTCCCAGATGGACGGCGCAGCGCAAACCCTCGGCGCGGGAAAGTTCCAGCGGTTCCTGAGGATTACGCTGCCGCAGCTCCTGCCCTCGCTTGCCGCCGCAGCTACGCTTGTCTTCATTTACTGCTTCATGAGCTTCGCGATAGTCATCTCTCTTGGAGGCATGCAGCTCTCAACCCTCGAAGTGCAGATTTACCAGCAAATCACAAGGAACCTTGACTTCGCTTCCGCCGCCAGCCTTTCAATGCTCCAGTTCGTGCTGCTTGCCGGCCTCGGGCTCGTATATTTCTTTTTCATCAGGAAGTTCGCGATTCCGAATTCCTCCGGCCAGATTGAAAGAAAGCGCCTGGATGTTTCCACATTTGGAGGGCTCTCCGGGGCAATATTCCTTTGCGCCGTGGCTTTTTTTGTCCTTATCCCTTTGCTCTCCCTCATCGTATTTGCGTTCTTTGACACGCGCACAGGCGCGCTTTCGCTGCGCGCTTTCACGAAAATTTTTTCCGCGGGGCCTTCACTCAGCGGCGCAACGGCGCTCTCCTCGATTTTTTACAGCCTTGCAATAGCCTCAATCGCTTCGGCGGTCGCAACCTTAACAGGCCTTTTGGCTTCGCTCAGGCAGACCCGCGTTCCTTTTGCTGCGGCGCTTTTGGGGTCATCGCTCGCGGTTTCCATAATAACGCTCGGTTTTGGCTATCTCCTCGGCTTCGGCTCGGGCAGCCTTTTCATTATCGCATTGGGCCACTCCGCCCTCGCTTTCCCGTTTGCTTACAGGCTCTGCTCGAACGCGCTTTCAAAAATCGGGGAAGATTCCATCGACGCCGCGAGGGTCATGGGCGCGGGCTCTGTTGAAATATTCAGGAAAATCCAGCTTCCTCAGATAAAGGGCGCCCTTTTTTCCTCGCTTGCCTTCTCTTTTGCGGTTTCTTTGGGCGAGCTCGGCCTCGTGCTTGTTCTTTATGACGGCATCTATCCGACAATGCCTGTTTACATTTACCGCCTCATCTCTGTTTTTGACATCGGCGCTGCAACTGCCATGGGCCTTATTTTGGTCGGCGTGAGCTTTTTCTGCTTTGCCGTGATTGAGCATTTTTCCCGGGATGTGAGCGTGTTCTGAATGGCATACACTCTCCAAAATATTTCGGTTACATTTGGCAATTGGGCCATGAAAAATTTATCGCTCGAGATTCCTGAAGGCAAGTTTGTTTCAATTGTCGGGCCCAGCGGGTGCGGAAAAACGACTCTGCTGAAAATTCTCGCGGGGCTCGAGCAACCATCCGCGGGAAGGGTATTTTTCGGGTCTAATGATGTGACAAACGTCCCTGCCGAGGAGCGCGGTGTCGGCTTCGTGTTCCAGAACGACGCGCTCTTTTCGCACATGGATGTTTTCCATAATGTCGCTTTCGGCCTTGAGATGCGGAAGGAAAAGGATTTGCAGAAAAAGGTTTCCGCGGCGCTGGAGCTCGTCCATCTTTCGGGGTTCGAAAAAAGGAAAATCCCGGGCTTGAGCGGAGGCGAGCGCAGGCGCGCCGCAATTGCGCGCGCAATCGCGTTTTCGCCGAAGCTTCTGCTCCTTGACGAGCCTTTGAACGGCCTTGATGCGAATCTCCGCGAGAGTATGAAATCCCTTTTGAAGGAAGTGCAGGTGAAAACCGGCGCAACCGTTGTCATGGTCACGCACGACATCGACGAGGCTTTCCCGTTGAGCGACCTGACGGTTGTCATGGGCAACGGAAGTATTGAGCAAACCGGAAAGCCCGAGGAAATCTTCCGCAGGCCTGCTTCTCCGTTTGTGAGGGATTTTGTTTCGGATTATTTGCTCGCGGAAGCCAAGGCGCCGGTGCACGGCGCAAAGGGCAGAGTTCAACTGTCAATCCCATTGCCCGGAAAAAAGCGCGGAAAAAAGTTTTCTGCCATCCTCAAGCGCAGGAATTTCCGTTTTGGATGAATGCGCGCGGCTTTTCGGTCAACTGAACCCGTGCTTGCCTTTCAGCGGCACGAAAGCGAACAGGCTTTCGCTGTAGGTTTTTTCCACAGGCTTCCCGTTTTTCTTCACCATTATTTCCAGCGCCTGTGTGTGCGCATCCCCGACAGGCGCAACAGCCCTTCCGCCTTCAGCGAGCTGGCTGAAGAGTTCCTTCGGCACGTAAGGGCAGGCGCAGCTCACCAAAATGCGGTCAAACGGCGCTTTTTCCTTCCAGCCCTCGGCCCCGTCCCCTTTTTTCAATTCCGCATTTTCAATGCCCTGCTTCTGAAGCGCTTTTATGGACTTTTCAGCATGCTCCCCGATAATTTCAACGCCAAAAACCTTTCCTTCCCTGCCCACAATGTGCGAGAGCAGCGCCAGCACATAGCCGCACCCGCTCCCGACCTCGAGAACTTTCATCCCTTTCTCCGCGCCGAGCAGCTCCAGCATTATTGCGATTGTGCTCGGCTGTGAAATCGTCTGCCCAAGCCCTATCGGGATTGCATCATCCGCGTAAGCGTACTGCCTGACATATAGTGGCATGAATTCCTCCCGCCTCACAGAAAGAAAGGCTTTCCTCACCGCCGGCGTTTTTGCGGCAAAGCCGGAAATGTATTCGGCAAGCTGCGACCTCCTCGCATCAAATTCCAGCATTCGAATGCCCCTTTTATTTCTCGCGCTCCTGAATGAGCTTCCTCAGGTCCTTGAATTTGCTGACTGAATCCAAATCCGACTGTTCAATGACCGGCACGCCTTCAACGCTCTTGTACTTGTACTCCTTTGTCACGATTATGGAATCCGAATCAATGACCGCGGAAGTTTTCCTCAACTCGACTGCCTTTTTCGGGATGTCGAATTTTCCCCTGCCCGTGCTGATGAACATGCCTTTATCCGATTCGCCGAAAGCATTGAAAGGCGCGTGCCCGAACAGCGCCATCTTAACCCCGAGGTTATGGACGCTTTCAAGGAGCTTCTCGTCAGGAATCTCATCGACTTTCTTCCTCACCCCGCCGCTTTCTAGGACAGGAATCCTTTTCACCAGGCCCTCGTCAAGCTCCTTCTCCAGCTTTTTTGCAGTTTCCGCTGATGTGCTTGCGCCGTGCTCGAACCTGTAAAGCGTTCCGCTCGCAACCCCTATTTTCTGCGCGAGCTCCTGCAGCGACAAATTAAGCTCCTCGCGCTTTTTGTGCATTGCGCCGAAATCGATGTCCACAATGTACTTGCCCTTGAAGTAGCGGCAGCTCGGCGCCTCATTGCCAAGCAGCTTCTCGAAAGTGCCGATTGTGATTGTCGGAACACCATAGCGCGAGTAAACCGTGCCGTTTTCGAGGCTGAACACCTTTGTCTTGCCGCCGATGATTATGCACGAGGCGCTGAGCACCTGCCCAAGCTTCTTCAATTCCTCTCCCTGTTCCCTCCTTATCGAATCGATGTTTTCGTAAACCTTCAGCACCAATGTATTCGAGCCGCGTTTTGCTATGATGTCGAAGCACGTGTTCGACTCGAGGAAAGTAGTAAGCCCAAAGCCTTCTTTGCGCAGCGCGCCGATTGCGCGCGCAATCATGTGCTCCCTGTTCACCTCATGCCCCCGAGGAACGCCGCGAGCGCCGCGACCATGCCGTACTTGCTGTGCCTTTGCGACTCGGCGAAGCGCTTTTGGCTGAAGAGCCTGAACGAATTCAGGAACAGCGCGATTGACGCCGCGAAGAGGGCGAGGAACGCCGTTCCTGAAACGCTGTCCACGAAATATGCGAATGCGCCGGATGCGATTGCGCCGAGATAAAGAAGGAAGATTATTTTTTTCATCTCCATGAACCCCATCATCATTGGCAGCGTCCTTTTCACTCCCTTATCGGTCTTTATGTCCTCAGCATCTTTTGCAATCTCCCTCGCGACGTTCGCGAAGAACGCCGCTGCTGCGAATGGCGCGACAACGGGGATGCCGAACACGAGCGCCGCGCCGAACAGAAGGGTGGCGGCCGTGCCGAACGCGACAACAATGTTTCCGAGGTACTTGTATGGGCGCATCCGCGCCGAGTATATTATGAGCAACGCCGACACGATTGCGGCTATCCAGAAGGCGGCGGGCACGAGCGCATACGCAAGCACAAGCCCTGTAGCAAACAGCGCGATTGAGGCTGCGAGGGCAAGCTTCCTGCTTTCCATCCTCGCCTTTCCGCTTTTTTTGTCGATTTCCAAATCAAAATAATCGTTTATGAGGTTTCCCGCGCCGGTAATCGCAAAGGCCGAGAGCATCGCGATTGCGAGCCTCGGGGCGCCTTCAACAACCCCGCCAGCGAGAGCGTACCCTGCCATGACGCCGATTGCCGAAATGATGCAGTTGCCAACCCGTATTCCGCGCACGAGCGAGCCGACATTCATATCCATTAATGTGCCATTAAAGGAAGTTAAATGTTTTGAGATAGTCAATGAGTCAAAATTTATGTAATTTTGCCATTTTAAAAACAAAAAATGCGGCTTACGTCGATGGACGTCTTTTCGGAAAGGTATTTGCCAATGCTTTAAATGGCTATTTGGCAGAACCATTTTGGGGTTAGCTTGAGGGAATGGGATTTATACTTCATAACAGATTCGCGCCTAACCCGCAGAGGCGTGTTTGCAGACGCTGAAACAGCAATTTCCGCAGGATGCAAAGTTCTCCAATACAGGGAAAAAAATCTTTCCTCATCAGAACTTCTAAAAACAGCAAAAGAGCTGCGAAAAACCTGCGCAGGCCGCGCCGATTTCATTGTTGATGACCGGCTTGACATTGCAATGGCATCCCGCGCAGATGGGCTGCACATTGGCTTAGATGACCTTCCGGTTGAAGTTGTCCGCGAATTCATGCCTGATGCAATTGTCGGCTATACAGTGCACAGCGTTGCAGATGCAACCGCGGCACAGGAATTTGATTTCGATTACTTGAGCCTTGGGCACATATTCCCTACAACAACAAAATTCCATGGCACATCCCCTCTTGGCCTCGCGGTTCTGCGCGAAGTGAGGAAAGTTTGCAAACTTCCGCTCGCGGCAATCGGCGGGATAAACAGTTCCAATGTCGCAGGCGTAATTGAGGCCGGCGCGGATTATGCTGCTGTGGTTTCAGCAATAGCCTCGAGCCAGAGTGCCAAATCAGAAGTCGAGAAAATAAGGGCAACGATTTTGGAGTCAAAAAGGAGGGCGGTTGCGCATGCCAACACAGCTTGAAACCGCGCGCAAAGGGGAAATTTCCCGAGAAATGGAGATAGTTGCGGGAAAGGAGAACATAGACGCTGGGACGCTAAGGCGATTGATTGCTGCAGGCAGCATAATAATACCTGCAAATACCAGCCATCTTTCCAAAAAGCTCTCGCCAATTGGGATAGGGAAAGGCACCACGACAAAAATCAATGCAAACATAGGCGCTTCGCGGGTGCATGCAAGCATAGATGACGAGCTTGAGAAAATCCGGGTCTGCATGAAATATGGTGCAGACACTGCAATGGACCTCAGCACCGGAGGCAACCTCGACACCATCAGGCAGGCCATAATCGATGAGTCCACAATCCCTATCGGGACAGTGCCAACCTACCAGGTTGTCGAAGAGCAGAAGACCATTGATGAGTTGAGGCCTGAAGATTTCCTTGGTGTTATAGAGCGCCAGGCAATGCAAGGCGTCGATTACATGACAATCCATGCAGGAATCCTGCTTGAGCATTTGCCTCTTACAAAGGGAAGAGTTACAGGAGTTGTATCGCGCGGCGGGAGCATAATGCAGCGCTGGATGTCCGTGCACCAGAAAGAAAACCCACTCTACACCGTCTTCGACCGGATACTCGAAATTTTCAACGAGCACGACGTGACAATGAGCCTTGGGGACTCTCTGCGCCCCGGCTGCCTGCACGACTCAACAGACAAGGCCCAGGTTGCAGAACTCAAAACTCTTGGCAATCTTGTTTTGCGCTGCTGGGAAAAGGATGTGCAGGTTATGGTTGAGGGCCCCGGGCACATTCCGATGCATGAAATAAAGCTCAATGTCGAGCTGCAGAAGAAATACTGCCACGACGCCCCGTTCTACGTCCTTGGCCCGCTTGTAACTGACATCTCGCCAGGCTATGACCACATCTCATCAGCAATCGGCGCCGCAATTGCAGGCCAGCACGGCGCGGATTATTTGTGCTATGTGACCCCTAAAGAGCACCTCGGGCTTCCTAATGCGAACGATGTGCGCGAGGGAATAATTGCCTACAAGATTGCCGCGCATGCTGCTGACATTGCAAAAGGCATCCCCGGGGCTCGGGACCGGGACGATGAGCTTTCGCGCGCGAGATACTCAATGGATTGGGAGAGGCAGTTCGCGCTCTCGCTCGACCCTGAGCGCGCGCGCGAGTACCGCACACAGGACCTTTCCGCTGGCGCGGACTTCTGCAGCATGTGCGGACCGGATTTTTGCTCAATGAGGCTTGACCAGAAGACACGCGGAATTGAAACCCACAATGAGAAAAAGCTCGGGATTAAAACAAGGCACAAATACGCCCGCGAGGAAAATGACGGTTCTTTTGTAAAAGTTGAAGAATTGTTTTCAAAGAGGTGAAATTGCAATGGGCACATACAAAGGAAAAGTGAAAGGAAGAAGCCTTTCAATGTCGATTCTTGCAGAATTGCGGGAAAAGGGCATGGCCCAGAGGGGGCTTTTGCGCTATTTCATGCGCGGCAAGGACATAATTGTGAAAAGGATATAATAATAAAATTCAAAATGAAAATGATGCGAAATTTTTCCCAGGAAAACAAGCGAGGTGGTTTTTTGATAAAGGGGATTGAAAGGAGCATAGACGAAAAGGACGTTTCCCAGGCAATAATCTCTGAGTACATGAAAGAACTCTACGACTGCACGGATGCAGACGTCATTGTTGTGGGTGCAGGCCCCGCAGGGACAATTGCCGCATGGAAACTGGCAGAGAGAGGCTACAAGACAGTGATAATGGAAAAGAACATCAAGCCGGGCGGAGGAATGTACCTTGGCGGAATGCTCATGAATAAGCTCGTGGTTGAGGAAGAGGCAATGCCGCTTATGCGCGAAGGCGGTGTTACATCGCTTAAGCCGTACAAGAATGGCCTCTATGTAGGCGATGCGCACGAGGTTGCAACAAAGCTTCTTGTGAAGGCATTTGACGCGGGCGCAAAAATGCTAAATGCAATAGAAGTCGTTGATGTGATTTACCGCGAAAACGAAGGCATCAAAGGGGTTGTTGCAAACTGGCACGCCGTCTCAGAATATCCTGAGTGGGTTACCTGCGTTGACCCCCTTGCGTTCCGCGCAAAAATGGTAATCGATGCGTCAGGCCACGCGACCGAAATTGCATCCGTTGCAGGCGACAAGATAGGTTTCCCGGTCCGCGGCCGCGAGGGGAGCATGTGGGCCGAGCGCGCTGAAAAAGTAACTGTCGAGCACACCCAGGAGCTCTATCCGGGGCTTGTTGTCTGCGGGATGGCGGTAAACAGCACATACGGTCTTCCGCGCATGGGGCCGATTTTCGGCGCGATGTTTTTGAGCGGCCAGAAGGCCGCAGAGATTGTGCATGAGAAGCTCTCTGGGGCGAGCAGGGTGCCGCAGAAGAGTGCAGCAAAGAGCAAGTAGGGTGTAGATAGTGAATATATCGGAGCTTGGCGGAGAGTTTGCGTTCATCAAACGCATCTCCCGCAAGCCCATTCACAAAACGGTTGTTGCAGGAATCGGCGATGATGCCGCCATAATAAAATGCGGTGGCAGGCTTCTCGCCATAACAACCGACATGCTTGTCCAATATGACCATTTTTCCCTTGACTATTTTTCTCCGCAGCAAATCGGAATAAAGTCAATGGAATCAAATGTAAGCGATCTAGCCGCAGTGGGTGCAAGGCCGCTTTACGCATTCATTTCAATCTGCCTTCCGAAAGAAACAACAGTAGAATTCATGGACGGATTTTACGATGGCATCTACTCATCCGCGTCAAAGCACGGCATTGATGTTTTGGGCGGGGATACAACCCATGGCTCGATTATTGTTGTCAACATCACCCTAGTAGGGGAGATCAAGGGCAAAAAAATCCCGCTCCGCTCCAAAGCACGCGAAGGCGACTTGGTTTTTGTCACAGGGGCGCTTGGTGCATCAACCGCCGGGCTAAAATTGTTCCAGAAAAAAATCACAGGGTTCGATTTTGTGAAGAAAAAGCACCGCGAGCCGGACGCACGGTTGGATTTGTCGTTCAAAATTGCAGCAATTGCAAATGCGATGGAGGATGTGAGCGATGGCCTCGCATCGGAAATCAGAAACATCTGCCTTGCAAGCAAAAAAGGCGCTGTGATATTTGCAGATGCAATTCCTATAGAAAAAGAAACCAAAGACGCTGCGGCAGCAATATGGCAAAATGCACTTGATTTTGCATTATTTGGCGGAGAGGACTTTGAACTGGTTTTCACTGTGCCAAAAAAATTCCGCAAAAAGGCGGAAAAACTTGGGGTATTGGTCGGAAAAATAACAAACGGTGAAAAAGTCTTTTTGGAAACCCAAGGCAGGCTGGAAGAAATAAAAAAATTTGGCTATGACCATTTTGCCTAAAAATCGGTCTTGGGCCTCACGAGCTCTTCTTCTTGCCCTTCTTGCGCTGCCTGAGCCTGTTCGAGCCGCATTTCCTGCAGTGCGCGGGCTTGCCCGCCGCGCTCCTGTTGCGCGCGTTGCAGTGCATGCATATGTACATCCCGCCGAAAATCCTTTTCGCCGCGACCGGACTCAGTGCGCCCATTCAAAACACCAACAACAGGAAAATTTGGCCTGTATTTAGTATTTCCATCAGTGAAACCATTATAAAGGAAATGGGGCGTTTTCCTTTAGTTTAAGGCAAAAGGGCCTGCGAAACAGCCCCCTTAAGGGCAATACACTTTTCTTTTTTCGATAACGTTTTTCTTTTCGTGTAACGAAAAGAAAAAGGTTAGCCCCGATCGTCTAGTCCGGCCAAGGACACCGGCCTTTCAAGCCGAGAACCCGGGTTCAAATCCCGGCCGGGGCAAAACCCTTTTCTTTCTCTTGAAAAGAGAAAGAAAAGCCTTTACGGAAAAGAAAGAGAATCTGGCTTCGTATGCGAAGCGATGTCCAGTCCAGTACCGGGCTTCCGCACCCACAACGCTAACAGCGTGGCGCAGGCAATCGGCGGCAGCATTTCAGAAAACAAGCAGCTGCTTG
>CAYJRH010000038.1:0-10769 GCA_964372565.1 uncultured archaeon | reverse complement strand
AAAACGTTGACGAAAAAGAAAAGAACCCTTCTCGACGAAAAAAGAAAGAGAACCCGCGGTTCGCCCTCCTTTCCAGAGAAAAGTGCCAGATTAGGGTTAAAAACGTTGTCTAGATAGGAAAATGGCTTTGAAAAGCATTTTTTAAGAACGAAGAAGGGTAAGCCAGGGATCTGCTCTCTTTTCAGAGACGATGAGCCCATCGTATTGCAGTATAGCTTACCCCCCTTAACTCCCAATACGCAAATACCAAATACCACTTTACTCTTTAAATACCTAACTCCGCCGGCGCAAAAAAATATTTTGAAACTAAAATTCCGGCGGATTATTTTTTCAGGTAGTTTTCCCAGATGAATTCCTCGATTTTGTCGAACGCCTCTCCCAGTATTTCTTCGGGCGGGAGGAAAACCACGCGGAAGTGGTGCGTTCCCGGCTTTTGGCCGAAGCCTTCGCCGTAAACGCAGAGCACTCCTTTCTGCTTCAGCAGGTTAATCACGAATTCGCGGTCTGAGTTGACCGGAAAATCAATTCTCGGATAGGCGTAGAACGCGCCTCTCGGCTTTACGCAGCTTAACCCTTCGATTTCATTCAGCCTTTTGTATGTAAAATCCCTGCGCTTCTGCAGTTTCGCCACAGTTTCCTTGACATGGCCCTGCGGGCCGTTCAATGCAGCCTCCATTGCGAACTGCACAGGCGCGACTGTTGAGAGCCTCAGCCTGGAAAATTTCTTTATCGCTTCGAAGTAATCGCTCAGCAGGTTCTGCGGGTCGTGCTTGTATATCCATCCGCCCCTGAATCCGGGAGCGAGGTAATTTTTTGATATGCTCCCAAGCGAGACCACGGGGACGTCCTTTGCCAATGATGCCATCGGGATGAATTTCTCGTTGTCAAAGAGGAGCTGGTCGTAGGTTTCATCCGCGAACACAAGCAAATCGTTGGCGCCTGCAACATCAATGACTTTCTGCAGCGCGCTTCTGGAATGCACCGCCCCTGTTGGGTTGTTCGGGTTGATGACCACGATTGCGCGCGTCTTTTCGTCGATTTGCTTTTCTATCTGCTCTACATCCGGCCGCCACCCGTTCTCCTCGTCAAGATAATAGAAATTCGGGCCGCACTCGAGGAACGCGAGCTCTCCGGTGAAAACCGAGTAGCTTGGGTTTGGCATGAGGCAGTTTTCGCCCTGATTGAAGAGCGCCTGCATAGCGAAGAGGATTGCCTCGCTGCCGCCGTTGACATTTATGACGTCCTCATGCGTAACATCCGGCGCGCCCATCCTTTTTGCGTAGGATGCGACGGCCTTCCTCGCCCCGATTGTGCCGAGGGCGTCGGTGTACCCTTCGGCGGCTTTTTTGTTGTCGAACATCGCCTTCCACATGTGTTCCGGCGTGCGGTAATCGAAGGCCATGGGGTCGCCGATGTTCAGGTAGAGGACTTTCTTGCCGCTTTTCTCGACTTCATGCGCTATTGGCACCACATCCCTTGTCGCGTGCCTGATGTTCCCTGTGCGCCTTGCGGGGATTATTTTATTCATTGCAGAATTCGGTTCAGAAAGTGTTTTATAGCAAAACTATGGGTGCTTTTTGCAATTTTCCACAGGCACTTCACTTTTTCGGCTTTTTCGCCGTTTTTTTGGATGCCCGTGCTTTTGCCGGTTTTGGTTTTTTCTCTTCAGGCGTTTCGTGCGGCTGCGCTTCGGAGTCCTGCTGCTTCACGGCCCTGTATGAGCTCAAGGCAATCAGGGCAATTACAACCATTATGAGCACGCCCAGAACAAGCGTGGAAATGTTTGCAAGGGTGAAGAGGCCCGTGCCGATGCTCGCCTTTTCTGCGGCTTTGGCAGGCGTGCCAGCATTCAAATCCGCGTTATTGAAAACTATGTTGCGCGTGTACGTTCCCTGGTCTGTTTCGAATGAGATAGGGATTGTGTAGGTTTCCGTGTTGGTATCAGGCAGGTTCACGAGCAGCCTTGCAGCGGCGCTCTTTGCCGGGGCAATGCTTTGCTTCTCAATCTGGACTGTCCCGTTGAAATCAAGCGCCTTTGCGCTGAAAACCTTCAATGCCCTGTTGCTGTCGTTGTAAACCATGAAATCAATCGCTATCTGGTAATTTGAATCCTTGAGCTCCGTGATGTTGAGGTCCCGCAGCCTCACATCCGCTTCCCCGAGGCCATATGATTCTTCATTGCCCCGCACATAAAGCCTGAGCTTTGCCTGCGTTGTGAAGCCGTTGTCCGTGGTTGCGGTAAAAGTTATGAAGGTTGTTGCCGGCAGGTCGAATGGCGGCGAAACGAAATAATTCAGCGCTTTCCTTTCCCCGGCTTTCACCGGCAAATCATTTTCCGCAATGTAAACGAAGTTCCTGTCGGCGCTTACCGAAATCTGCTGGTCAACAGCGCCCCTGTTTTCAAGCGTGAGTTCCTGCTTCACGCCCTGGCATGTTGCCGCGTCCAGCTCGGTTGAATTCATTATGATGTCGACTCCGTAGCAGCTCGCATTCGAGAGGTAATTGACCGATTTGCCCTGTAAGAGGCTTATCCTTTCGGACTTCGCGGAAATCGAGAATTTGTCCGGCGCGCCTTTCGGGGGCTGTGCCAAGAATTTTGAATTGGCGGTTTCCCCTGCCTTTACCGAGACCTTTGCAGGCCCGGTTACCCATTCAGGCGAGTATGCAATTTCAAACTCCTGGTCCTTGGTGCCCAGATTGGCTATTGAAAAGTAATCGCTCTTTGCCACCCCGCCGCACGCGTTCAGTTCAGGCATTATGAGGGCGGCGCTGTAGCAGTCGCTTGCCTGCAGTGTGAAGTCCTTTTCGTATGAAAAATCGGCCGAGTCGATCTTGAAGGCGAATGTTTTCGTTCCGGGCGAGCTTGGCGTTATATTGAGGTCCTGTGAAACCTGCTTGAGCACGGATGAGAGTTCTTCTGCGCTGCCGGCATCAAAGTATTTTCCTTTTGCCCTGTTCGCAACTTCCTGCAGCTGCCCCTTTCCTTCCTTGTCAATGTCAAAGCCTATTGCGTAAGCTGTAATGCCCTTCTGTGCAAGGATGCGGCCGGCATTCGGAACATTTCCGCCGCAGGTTTCCTTGCCGTCGCTCACTATGATCAGGACTTTCTTCTTTCCTTCGGTGAAATCATTCCCTGCTGCCGTTATTGCCTGCGCTAGCGGCGTTTTTCCCGCGGGCCTGAAGCCCGAAACACTGTCCGTAATTTTCGGGATGTTGAGCCTTGTTATCGGCACAAGCAGCTCCGAGTCTTCGCAGAGCTCGCCCTGGCCAAGCACCCTCAGGCCGAGGTCAATCTGGTTGATGCTGTTGACAAGCCTGATTATTTCCGCCTTGGCTGCGCCAATTTTCGTTTCCCCTTCAGCCTTTTCCATCATCGAGCCAGAAGTGTCGACAATAAGCTCAACAGCTATGCCTTCCTTTCTGACCTTAGCTTCGCTTGCGAGTCCCGCAACGTCAAGCTTTGCGGTTATTTCCTTCTCCTGCCCAGGGCCAAGCGAGACTTTTGAATCGCTGAGCTCCGCCCCGATTCCGGAGATGCTTACTGTTGCCTCAATCGGGTTTGTTTTGGTGTTGTGCAGCCTGAATGAATAAACAGGGGGGTCTTCCGCGCAGACGCTCTCGCTACCTTTCGCCTTTTCAACTTCTATGCCGTAGCAGTCGCGCAGCTTCACAATGATTTCCTTCCGGGTTTCGTAATCATAATTCCTGCTTTTGACTTTCAGAGTGGCATTAAAATCGCCTTCATTTTGCGATGCCTGCAGGAACTTGAGGCCAATTGTTTCAGTTTCCCCGGGCAGGAGTGTTGCAGATGTAGTGCCAAGCTTAACAAATGGCGCTCCTGAAATGCTTATTTCATAACTGTCCTCAAGCTTTCCGGTGTTTGTAATTGTTATCTGGGATTCGTGTGGGGTTTCAATGCATGCCTCAGCAGTTCCTTTTGCCATGCTTTCAGGCAGCCTAATGTCAACTCCCTGCCCCTGCTTTATTGAATATTCGGCCTGCGCTTCGGTGTAAAATGCCGGGTTCGGGAGGCTTGCCCTTGCAGTGAACTTATAGTTGCCGAAATCCGCGCCGCACGGCGCCTTCACGGAAAGTTTCACTTCTTCGGGCTCCCCTTTCTTCACGAGCACCTGCCCGGATTCAAGGGCGTACCATTCGTGCGGAAGCCCGCTTACCGAGAGGTCGGCCCTCTCCGTGCTCTGGTTTTCAACTTCTGTTTTGTTTGTAAGCCTGATTGTGTAATCCTTCTGCTCGCACTGTGTTGCCTCCTGCCCTGAAGGCGAAATTTCCACATCGACTCGGTGTCCTTGTGAGAGGTTTAGCCTGCAAGTCGCGTATGTTGCCTGCTTGCCTTGGACAACAAGCATCGCCGAATATGTTCCGGGCTCGGCGTAGCAATTGGCAACCGTGTAAACCTTGAGCTGTGCGCATTGCCCCGCATCAAGGCCGAATTTGTTCGGGATGACATTGAACCAGCCGCCCGCCTCTCCGTTGAAATAGGCGTTGTAGTTCTCAAATGACTGGGAGTCGTTGCAGACCTCCAAATCCTTCAGGGTTAGGTTGCATTGGATTGAGGCGCTGTCGCATGTGCCGCTGATTGCCGCGCCCTGGGCCGCCGCTGCGTAAAGCACTACCAGCAATCCCGCAGCCACTATTTTCCAATCCATCTTATGCGCCCTGGCCATTCTCAAACGAAGCATCTTTCCCGCCTTTGCGGTTCGCAAACGCGGTGCCGATGGCAATTATGAGTGCGATTGCGATTATAAGTATTATTCCGAGCTGCGCCCCCGAATTTCCAAGCAGCACCGCCAGCCCTGCCAGGAATCCATTTTCAGTGCTCTGGCCCTGCTTCCCGCCGACCTTTATCTTAATTGCTTTTACCGTGATGTATCCGTCTGCCTTGACTTCAAGCGTTGCGTCGAACTCCCTGTCGCCCGCGTTTTCGAGTGCGGTGACCGCCCTGCTAATCTCCTTGGTTTCCCCTGCCTTGAGGAGGGAAAAGCTTGCCGGAAAAACAATGGCGCCGCCCTCAGCACCATAAATCGTAACCTTCACATTGCGCATGTCGCCGCCTGTCGGGTTCCTTATGCTGAACTGTATTGCCTTTTCCTCACCCGGCTGAAGGCTTATCTCTGTGGGATAGCTAAGAATTTGCAGCACGTTTTTTTGGATATCCCCCGCGGTTTCAACAACCCTGAACCTGAGTTCCTGCGAATCCCCGGCATTCGAGGATTTTCCGGCAATGCTTATCCTGTAATCGCCGGGTTCAGCGCTGTACGAAGGCGCTATGAAGACATACACGATTTTATCCTCGCCTTCCTCGAGCTCCATGCGCTTGTCCGAGAGCACTGCCTGTATTTCGCTGTTGCGGTTGTCAAGCTTGAATGAAATGTTTTCCGTGTAATTGCCCGTGTTTGAAACCGTTACCGCAAATGTCTGGCCGTTGTTTGCGGAGCAGATGCGCGCGCCGAAATCGTTGTTCTCCGCGCTGAGCGTTATTCCGTGCTCGGGCTTGACCGCCACTTCGAGCGTTTTGCGCACGCTCTTCTCCGTGCTCCACGCATAAACCCGGGCATAGTACTTTCCGTCATTCGCGTTCTCCGGCGCCTTCACTTCCAGATACGCCGCTTTTGATGCCTTTGCCTTCAGCATCACTTTCATCTCGCTGAGGCCAAGAATCAAATTGCCGTCCGCGCTCAGGAATATTTCCTGGTCGTAGTTCACGAGGCTTGTGAGCACTATCTTGGCCTGCTGGCTCCCGCCTTTCTTAAGCGAGATCTTCTGAGGCTCAAGCTCCATTGTGAAAGTATTTTTGCCGCATTCCGTGAGCATTATCCTTATTTCCTTCTCAACATAGTAATTCTCGCTTGTGATGAAAACCGGTATTGTGTATTCCCCGAGCTCTGTTAAGGCGCTGGTGCTGATGGCCATTGCGAACTCATCGCTTTCCCCATGCCGCAGCTTCGTATCCGCAAATTCAAATGTGGGCATTAGTATTGCGTTTTCCGCGTTGAGGGAGATGTTCTGCGCCCTTGAAGAGTTGTTCTCGAGCCTGACACTCACTTCCTGCCTGTAAGGTTCCCTGCACACATAATAGCTTCCTGTTCTCTCGATGTTGAGCGCGCCTTCGTCATCAACAACTTCCACAAGCGCACTGGCCGTGGCTATTTTGCCTTTTGAGTCTTCAATGCGCGCCTCAATTTCATAAGTGCCTGTCATCCCGCCAGCCGGGCTGCTAACGCTCATTGTGAAATCCGTTGATTCGCCGCTTGCAAGGCAGAAGCCCTCTTCGCTTATTTCTGCTTTGATGTCGTGCCTGTCGCCGGTGCCAATAACTGTTGAGGCTGTGTAACAATTGTTTTTGCCGCTGTTGTTTTCCGCCGTGAGCCTGAAGCTTATTGTCCGGCCGCTTTCCATTGCCGCCTCTTGCCTGTCAACTGAAAGGGATGCAGCAACCGCTTCCGGAGCTCCGCTGACCGCAACATTGAGTGTGCGGTGCGCTTCCAGGCCCTGCGGGTTCACAGCCCTCACGCTTATTGTGCTGATGCCTTCGCTGCCCTCCGCCGGGCCGCTGCACGAAATGTAATAGCCGTCCTGGATAAAGCAATCCACGAGATCGGGCTTGCTCTGGCTTTCAATGGAATAACCCATCTGGCTTGCACCGAAGCCCGGGTCGCTTGTGTAAAGCCTCAGGTCAAGCGCCCTTTCCATGCCTGAGCCGTCTTTTTCAAGCGCGATGCTTGGCAGCCCGCCGATGGAAGGCGCTGCTGCGGCGAATGTTGCTACGAACATTGCGGCGATTGCGAGCATGATTGCGTGCGCTTTCATCATTTCCCCCCTTGCCCCGCTCCTTTGCTTGCCACATTGACTGCCCTTGCTATGAAGGCTATGAGAAGTATCGACGCCACTATCACGAGGAACATGTCCAGCACAAAATTCCTGTCCGCATCCGAAACCGCGCCTGAAATGACAGCGAAAACCGCTGAGGGAATGCCCTTCTGCTCGAATTTTACAGGGGCTATTTCGCTGAATTCATTGCCGTTGCACATGAATTTGAACTCCGCGTCCCCGCTGAAAGAAGAGCCCCTTTCGAATGCGAGGCTGAACTCCCTTTTTTCAAACGCCCCGATTTCCATTATGGTTTCCCCTTTCAGTTTCCAGTCCGAAGGGATTCCTGAAATTCCTTTCAGCTCAAGGCTTTTGCTTGCATATGCTTGGTTTTCAACAGTGATAGCCACGTTGCCGTCATCAGCAACAATTGTCTTGGCCTGGACCGGACAGCCATTTTCATTCACGTAAGCCACAACAATGTTTTTCTGGGCAATGTTCCCGCCCAACTGCGCGGATATTGTTCCCATGTATATGCTGCCTTCAAGCCCCTTTTTCGGGTAAATGAGAACAGACACTTTTTCCCTTCCCTTTGCCCCGACCCATTCGGGTTGGGTGAGGATTTTGAATTCAGAGGGCAGGGTGTATGTAATTTGGAGCGGTTGTTTCACTTGCGAATCATTTTGCACATAGAATGTGAGCGTGTATGCCTGCTCGCCTACCGTTATCTTCTGTTCCAGGCCGCTGAGAAATGCGCCGGCAGTGCCCGAAATCGAAAGCAAGAGCATAATTGCCATTGCGAATTTTCCAAAAACCATAGTGTTCACTTGTTAACTAACCCCTGTTATATATTGGCTTTGATGAAGTATATAAAGGTTTATTTAACCACGTTAAGAAGTTAAATAAAGGGTTATTGGCTTATTTTTCGCTCTTCGGCAGGAGGCTTACAACCCCTACTATTGCGAGCACAATGATTATCAGGAGGCCTATTGCAAGCCCTGCGGTTGATGCGAGGTTCGCAAGCCCTGTGGCGCCTGTGCCCTGCGGCTTGGATGCATTGAATGAAACCGGGATGTTCCTGAACCCTTCATTCGAGTTCACGCGGATTGTCGCCGAAACGCCGCCTTCGTAAGTTCCTGTGTCAACTCTGATTTGGACCCTTTCCCCTGTTTGCCAGAGTTGCTTTGCTACCGAGCCGAAGCGTACGCCTTCCGGGCCATTGAGCACTGTGATGCTAACCCCTGAGAGGTCGTCTCCTGTGTTTTCAATGGCGATTATTCCGCCGCCGTTAATGTCCGCCGGCGCCTGCACAAGCTTCATCTGAATTACGGGCTGTGGCGCGGGCGTTGGCTGCGGCGCGGGGCCGGGCGTTGGCAAAGGAGTTGCATCCTTGCTGTCCTTTACCGTTATTTCAAAGTGCTGCTCCGTGCTGCTGCTCGAGCAGTAATCCCCGTTGCTGAACCTTCCTGATGCCTTGAGTGCTACGCTGTCAGTTGTGGTTGAAGAAACGCTGTTCGCGTTTACCGTCAATTCAGTTTCCAGCTCGCCGTTTGCGGGAATCGTTGAGCGCCTCTTCACAATGCCGATTGTGAATGCGCCGCTGTCCTCATCCGCGCGGAGCGTGTCTATGCCGAATGACCTGCTGTTGCCGTTCCTGATTGTGATTGCCCTTGTCGTTTTGGAATTTTCGTTCACTGCCATGTCCGGGGCATCAAATGTTATGCCTCCGCATATCGTGTCGCCATCGTTATTGCTGCTGCCCGTGTTGTTTATCGAGACCCTGAAATTTTCCCTATCGGTCTCGTTGTCTGTATCTTCAACTTCGATAGTGATTGTGCTCTCTCCAGTGCTGTTCTCGCGTGGAGCTTCGCACTCGAAATACCTGTCACTAACAATCCTGCAGAATACGAGCGAGGTATTGCTCTGGCTCGCTATCCTGAAGTCAAGTTCCTCGTCGTCGTCCTGGCCGTCCCTCGCATAATTGAATAGGTCGAGGAGCCTGCCGCTACCACCGTCGTTCTCCATTATTTCAACATCAGGGATGCCGCTAAGAGTCGGGGCGTCGCTGCCGCCTGCGCCTTCGCTGAAAACCTCAACTACGACATCCAGTGTCGCGGTTGAGTTGTCGGTGTCCTTAACCTCAACTGTTATCGTGCTCGTGCCTGTCCTGCCGTCTGCTGGTGCGTTGCAGCTTATGTGCCTGCTGTCCTCAATATAGCAGGATATCAGTATTGTATTGCTCTGCTCAGTAATCGAGAAATCGAGTTGGCTGTCGCTGTCTTCCGCGTCAAAAGCGTAGAGGTGCAGGTTCCTAAGCTGCCTTTGCGGTCCGCTGTTTTCCGGTATTTCTATTCTTGGTATGCTTGAAAGCGTCGGGGGATTGTTCTGCACCTGTGTTACGGTGAGCACAAGCGAATCAGAACTTGAGCCGTTATTGTCGGCTGCCGCAATTGCGATGGTGCTTGAGCCGCTCTGGTTTTGCGCGGGCGCGCCGCAGCTGAGGTAGCGGTTGTTTTCAATGAAGCAATTTATGAGCGAAGGGTTTCCTTGAGTGAGCGAATACACTGTCTGCCCGCTCGGGTTCGCGTTTGTGGTATAACTGTTAAGGTCAATTAGCCGGCCGTTGGTTCCCGAATTGCCCTGCACTGTCTTGTCCGGCAACCCTGAAATGGATGGCGCAGCGAACGCCGCTGCCGCAAATGATATGAGCATTACGAATGCTGTCAGCAAGTTCCTGTTCAACAAATGACCCCCGCTATTAATTCTTTCCTATTACATAGTGACATTTAGTGTTTTTAATACTATGTCTTTGTTGGGGCAATTTTGGGCTGAAAACGGCGTTTGAAGCGAATAGCAATCTGGCCGGTAACTTGCCTTGGAAATTTACCGGTTTTTTGTTACTAAATAACCGATATCCTCTTTCCTGCAATATGTATGGAAAATAAAACCGGTATTATGCTTAGCACAAGGATTTCGGTTTTGTGGGAGAATACAAAAAAAGCTGCAGATGTGCCGAGGCCAATAAAACTTAGTATGCCGCTTATGCAGACCGGGCAGAGTTTTCCCGCAAACATTGCCCCGGTTAGGCTGAAGAATCCTGTTCCTGCGCTGTGGGCAATCGTGTTGCTTTTGGATGATTTGCTTAGTTCTGTGGCGTGTGCGTGCATTCCGACAGAGAGCCCGAACAGTAGTGAGAACAAGAGTGTCAGGAGTGCACTGTCCGGTGTTGTTAGCGAGAGCTGCATTTCTATGCTATTTCCAGGGATGGTGAATGCCTGGACAATGAATGCGGCAACCAGGATTGCAAGTGATGAAAGGATTATTATCGCTAAGCTCTTTTTTGATTTGATGGTCATGGCTATTGCTTTAACCAGAGACATGAGTGTCATCGCCCGCTATTACTGGAGTGCTTCCAGCAAAAGCTTTCGTGCTTTTGGGGATAGTGTCTTCTTCAGGTCTTTTGTGCAGACGCATATGCAGCAATCGCACGTAGGACAAACGCCGCCACTACAACATGATTTTCCTTTCTCCATTTTTTCTCGCCTCCATGGTTCTCGAATTCCTAATGGTTTATTATTTATACTAATAGGGGCTATTGAATAATTTAAGGTTGGCAGTTTCATGCGAGAAACCGGTTTCAATTCAGTGACTAATGAAGGTTGTAGGATGAAGGGCAACGGTTATTGCCCCCGCCCCCTGGAAAACGCTGCTGCGTTCCTGAGCAAAAAATGGACGTCAAGCATCATTGTGATCGTCGGGAATTTTGGCATTCTTAGGTTCAATGACTTGCTCAGAAGGGTTGATGGTCTAACGCGCAAGACTTTGTCAGAAAGACTCAGAGAGCTCGAGAAGTATGGCATAGTTGTGAGGAAAGCCTATGCCGAAAAACCTCCGCGCGTCGAGTACTCTCTGACACCCAAGGGCAAGAAAGTAAGGAATGC
>CAYJRH010000037.1:5925-10864 GCA_964372565.1 uncultured archaeon | reverse complement strand
GCGCTGCTGGCAATTGTCGGCTCACGCGGGAAATGAGGGAAATGCCTGAAGCCGCCCGAATCCCGTTTTTGGGCTTTTTTTGCGGGCTTCTCCGCATCGGTTTTTAAATCTTTATCAATAGAACTATTTAGCTGTAAAAACTGGCAAATAACGTGTTTTTAGGCATTTTATCGGGTTTAATTGGAGGTATATGCTATGGCAGAAAAGCCACATGTGAATCTGGTCTTCATTGGCCACGTCGACAACGGCAAGTCTACAACAGTCGGTAGGCTGCTCTATGACACGGGAGCGTTGTCCGAGCAGGACTACAGGAAGCTAAAGGCTGAGGCCGAGGCAAAGGGAAAGGGAACCTTCGCTTTCGCGTACGCGATGGACAACCTCAAGGAAGAGAGGGAAAGGGGCGTAACAATAGACGTCGCCTACAAGAAGTTCATCGGCCAGAAAAACCAGTTCACGATCATTGACGCGCCCGGGCACAGGGATTTCGTCAAGAACATGATAACGGGAACATCGCAGGCAGACGCCGCGGTGCTTGTTGTAACGGCTGCTGACGCCGCCGATACGGGACCGCAGCCGCAGACCAAGGAGCACGCGTTCCTTGCGCAGGTCATGGGCCTGAAACAGCTCATTGTCGCGGTCAACAAGATGGACGAGCAGAAGTACGCCGAAGCCACTTTCAAGAATGTCGTGGACAAGATGACCAAGCTGCTCACAGGAATAGGGTATAAAGTCGCCGAGCAGGTCAAGTTCGTGCCAATGTCGGCATGGGAAGGCGAGAACGTGGCGAAGAGCAGCGGCAAGATGCCGTGGTTCAAGGGCGGAACCCTTGTCCAGACTCTTGACGAGCTCAAGGCGCCGGCTCTGCCGACGGACAAGGCGCTCAGGCTGCCAATACAGGATGTATACAACATCAAGGGTGTCGGATGCGTGCCGGTTGGCAGGGTTGAGACAGGCGTAATGAAGCCGGGCGACAAGATTGTTGTGATGCCTTCGGGCAAGCAGGGCGAAGTCAAGAGCATTGAAGCGCACCACGAGCAGCTGCCGCAGGCAATTCCCGGGGACAACGTCGGGTTCAATGTAAGGGGCCTCGAGAAGAAGGACCTGAATAGGGGAGATGTTGTCGGGCACGTGAGCAGCCCGCCGACAGTGGCGAAGGACTTCACTGCGCAGATAGTGGTGCTTTCGCACCCGACGGCGATACCTGTCGGGTACACGCCGGTGTTCCACATGCACACCGCGCAGATAAGCTGCACCATTACCGAGATACAGAAGTCCCTCGACCCGAAAACCGGGCAGGTCAAGGAGGCGAACCCTAAGTTCCTGAAGACAGGGGATGCGGCAATAGTGAAGATAACGCCGCTCAAGCCCCTGTGCGTCGAGGAATTCAAGAAGTTCCCGCAATTGGGAAGGTTCGCAATCCGCGACATGGGGCAGACGGTTGCAGCGGGAGTGATACTCTCGATAACCCCGAGGTAAGGCCTCGGGAATTTCCAATAATTTCTGCATGGCTATCCGCCATGCTTTTTCATTTATTTTTTCGGTGGATTGCGATGCAGAAGGCCAGGATCAAACTCTCTTCCTCGAATTATGAGAGGCTCGAGGAAGTGTGCAAAAAGGTCCAGGAAGTTGCGGAGCGCACGGGCGCAAAGCACTCTGGCACAATACCGCTGCCCACCAAGAAGCTTGTAATCCCGACACGGAAGAGCCCGTGCGGCGGCGGAACAGAATCCTACGAGCACTGGTCGATGAGGATTCACAAGCGCATCATTGACGTGCAGGCCGATGAGGTCACGCTCAGGCGGATAATGAGGGTTGAAATCCCCGAGAATGTGCACGTACAGATCGAGCTCAAGGACACGAAGTGAATAACCCTAATTTGGTATTTTCCCTGGAATTGCGGCCGCTGATTTTTAAGTGCCTCTACCTTCCGTAGAGGATTTGCAGGCCGACCTTGTCCTGCCTTTCAAGCGTCCTTTTCCCTGTGTCGCCGTAATTCGTGTACCCGTACATTGTGACTCCCATGCATTGCGAGTCATAAATGTCCCCAAGGCCGAGGCCATGACCGAGCTCGTGCGTAACAATGCCCTGCACATCCATCCTGCCCGAATCCTGAACTGCGTCGCCCCACAAATAATAACTGTTGAGGAATATGTCAAACTCGACAACGCCCGAATCAACAGGGTCAAACCACTGCGTGGCTCCCCCAATGATGCCCGGGCCGCCGAGATTCATGAACGAAATGGAGTTGACATAATCATGCACGCCGAAGGCGGCGCCATAATCAATCCCAACGCTGCCGTTAAAAAGGCGCGTGGAAGTTGCGTTGTCCCATGCCTGGAAAGAAGACGCTATGGACGAGGACAGGAACTGCTGTGAAATGCCCTGTGAATTTGTCGGATTAATGGCGTAAGATGTTGGCAGGCTAGCCCATTTCGGTCCGTTCAAAGCGTAGCACAGAACCCTGGGTTTCCTGATTTCGATTTTTGTACTTGTCTGGCTGCCAGTGCTTGTGGTGCCGCGTGCAGGTGCGCCGAGATTCACCATATAATTACGGTCTCCTGGAATTACATTGCCATCCAGCGTTGGGATTTCCGCGCCGTTTTTAGAAATACCTGTGTCCGCTGTTTCGGCTTTCTTGATGTCGCCGATGCGGGTGATGAAAACATTCTTCACAATCCTGCTTTCTTTTGCCTTGTCAAACTTGGCATCCTTTGAAATGGATGCAGAGTCTGATGCAAAGGAAACGCGCTTTTCCTTGAGGGCAAAAGCGGCTACAGAGAATACCAAGAGAACAAAGAGAGTTATCAAAGCAATGGAACACGCCTTTTTTGCAAAGTTTGCCAATTTGGGGCCTCCAAACAAATCAATTAACTGGTTAATAGTAATTAGTGACTAAGGTTATATTTAAGCTTTGGGTCACGTTAAAAATGCCATACAGGGAAAGGGCAATTGCAGTTATAAGGGGTTTACGCTGGGTTTTGGTATGAAATACGAGTTCCTTGAGGATGTGGCAATAGCCGACATTGCATTCCGCGCAGAGGGGAGAACCATCGAGGAGCTGTTCGCCAACTGCGCGCTGGCGCTCACGGACACAATGGCAGACCCGAAGAAAATCGCGGGAAAGGAAAAGAAGATTATAAGGGCTGGGGGGCTCACAGAGGGGGAGATGCTTTACAACTTCCTTTCCGAGCTCGTGTATGTGAAGGATGTGGACGGGCTTATTTTCAAAAAGTTCAATGTGAAGATTGCGAAAGAAAGGCTTGAGGCGGAGTGCAGCGGGGCAACGCTTGAGGGAATCGGCCGAAAGAACCTGCGCAACGACGTGAAGGCAATCACAATGCATATGTTCGGGATAAAAAAGGAAGGCGGCAGATACATTGCGACTGTGGTGGTGGACATATGACTGGTGAAATCAGGCTTGAAAATACAAAAATGAGGATTGAACCTATTTCAAAGAATGTTTGGGAAATTCCCACTTCAGAAAAGAAAGGCATGAACAGGCCCGCACGAATCTATGCTACTGAAAATCTCCTGCAGGGAATGGATGAGGGCGTCTTTGAGCAGTTGACAAATGTCGCCTGTTTGCCTGGAATTGTAGGATATGCTATGGCAATGCCTGATGCCCATTGGGGATATGCGTTCCCAGTTGGGGGGGTGGCGGCATTTGATGACAAAGAGGGGGTCATAAGCCCAGGAGGCATCGGTTTTGACATTGGATGCGGCATGCGCCTCATTTCCACCAACCTGAACTACAGGGAAGTGAAGCCGAAAATAAAACAACTTGTGAACGAGCTGTTTGAGAAAGTCCCCGCAGGAGTCGGGGTCAGGGGTAGCATAAGCCTCAGGCGCCCGCAGGTGCTTGAAGTGATGGAGAACGGCGCGAAATGGTGCTTGGAGAATAGCTATGCGTGGAAAGAGGACATTGGAAGGATTGAGGAAAACGGATGCATCAGGGGCGCTGACACGAAGAACGTTTCCGAGCGCGCAATCGGGCGTGGGATGAACCAGCTCGGCACCCTGGGCTCGGGGAACCATTATCTTGAAGTGCAGGTGATACACGCCTCCGAAATTTACAACAGTGAAATCGCGAACAAGTTCGGGGTTTTTGACGACGGGCAGGTCATGGTGATGGTGCACTGCGGCTCGAGGGGAACAGGGCACCAGATAGCGACAGATTACCTTCAGCAGTTCGGGGCCGTGATGGAAAAATACAAGCTGAAGGTAAAGGACAGGGAGCTCGCGTGCGCGCCGTTCGGCAGCGAAGAGGGCAGAAAGTATTACGGCGCGATGGCGTGCGCAGCGAACAGCGCATTCGCGAACAGGCAGGTGATTACTCACAATATCAGGAACGCCTTTGAAAAAATTTTCAAAAAGGGCGCCGAGGAAATGGAAATGAACCTCATTTATGATGTGGCACACAACATTGCGAAAGTGGAGAGGCACAAAGTGGATGGGAAAATGAAGAATCTGGTGGTGCACCGCAAGGGCTCCACAAGGGGGTTCGGCCCTGAGAGCGAGGAACTCGCCCCCGTGTTCAGGAAAACCGGCCAGCCCGTTATTGTCGGCGGGTCCATGGAAACCGGAAGCTATGTCTGCGTCGGCACGCAGAAGGCGATGGAAGAAACGTTCGGGAGCACGATGCACGGGTCTGGAAGGACAATGTCGCGCACGAAAGCAAAAGGGCTTGTGAAAGGCGAGAGGCTGCAGAAGGAAATGGAAGAGCGCGGGATTTACGTGAAGAGCGCGTCTTACGCCGGGCTTGCGGAAGAAGCGGGGATGGCGTACAAGGACATCAGCGAAGTAATCCGCACAATGGATGAAATAGGGATTTCGAAAAAAGTGTTTTCATTAAAGCCTGTCGGGAACGTAAAAGGCTAGACCCAGAATTCTCTTTCTTTTTCGCCAACGTTTTTTCTCTTTCTTTTTCGCCAACGTTTTT
>CAYJRH010000037.1:3626-5825 GCA_964372565.1 uncultured archaeon | reverse complement strand
TGCGCAGAAGCCGGCCGGAAACGTAAAAGGGTAGTTTGGGCAAAATGCCGATTGAAGGCAAAATTCCTGCTCAAACAGCCAAAACAGAACTCTAATAACTGATTCCCGTTAAGAAAAGAACATTTATATACTTCCCGTACGCAATAGATATAATGCCTCAATGAGGCGGGGGTCAGAAAATGCACAAGCTCTTGATGACGGTTCTTGGGATAGCGCTTCTCGCGCTCGCGGGCAACGTGAAGGCCGATGTTTATTTCGGCTACGCTGACATGGATTTCGCGTTCCAGGTCTACTCAGGCGGAAACTACACTTACGCGGCAATGCCTTACACATACGCTTACAACGGCTATTACTACTTCGATTACCCTTTCAGGGTTTATGACAGCGGGGATTATTTTTATTATAACTCAGGCTGGTACAATTTCGACCCTTACTGGCGCACGGCATCCAATTTCTGCGCAACATGCTACTCGTATTACTCGCCTGACTATTATTACTACGGCGGCTACTGGAATTACGCGCCCGGATGGGTGGGGAGCTACGGGCCGATGTATTATGGCTCTTACTACATGGCGCCGGGCACGGCGACGCTGACAGGGCAGCAGTACCATCCTAGCCAGGAAGCCACGTGCAGCATGGCGACAATTGAATCAGGCTCTGTTACGGTCAGCGCGGGAGAAACGGTAAAGGCCACCTTCTACGTAAACAATTATTCGCGCAAGTACTTTGATGTTGCGGATGTAACGGTTAAGGCCGATGATTTCGGGGTGCGCATCTCGAACGTGAAATTCGACAGCACCATTGCCAACGGCTCAATCGGAAAGGTGGAGTTCGATGTGACAGCGGACAGCGATTTGGCTACGGATACTATTAATGCGAATGTTGAAGCAACAGGCACGTTCAGGGATGGAACTTACTGCGGCACATCAGAGATAGAGGGCGATTTCAGCATCAACGTGGCTGGAAAGCAGAAGGCGACAACCAGCTTCACGTATTACGATAACTACGGCGGAGTGCAGGGAAGCACTTCCTACAAAGCCGCAAAGGGCACCCAGCAGGAGTGGGCGTATGTGCAGCCTGCGACAACTTATAGGCAGGGTACAGGAAACAGCGGAACAGGCAACAGCGGAATGGACAGCGGCTACAACAGCGGAAGCAATTACGCTGCGAACAATAATTACAGCGGCAATTCCGGCTCCGCGGGCCAGAACACCAAAGATGTGACGGCAACTTACTACGGCAAGGCGCAGTTCGCTGAAGGAAGCTGCGGTGGGCTCGGCATTGTGCAGCAGAACGTTTCTGTCGCAAGCGCGGATTCGGTTACGAAATACTTCGCGTTCAAGAATTTCGGCTCCGAGAACTTTTACATTGACGGCATGGAAGCTGTGGAGTACAGCCCGGATTACAGCATGGAGGTTTCAAGGGATTCGCAGAAGGTTTACGCGGGCGCAACCGATGCCATAAAAGTCAGGGTGAACGGCGCTGAAACCGAGCAGGACAGCACAGGCACGGCGTATATCACAGTCAACGGGCATTACGCTTCTGGGTTGAATTGTGAAGTGAACTCCGAGAATTTCTATGTGCGCGTGGACGGAACTGACAGGCACAATGCAAATGATGTGAGGCTGGGAGCGCCGCAGAGCATTGGAATCGAAGGCACTTCGGGGTTCATACAGTTTGAGCTGGACAACCCGACAAATGAACAGCTCAAAGTCAGGGTTTACTCGGACAGCGTCAGCGTTTCGCCTTCAGAGTTCACGTTCAACGCCAAGACGCTCGGGACAAGGGTAATTGCTGTAAACGGGGTTTCTTCAACGGAAGCAAGGGTTTACATTGCTGTTGAATCCGAAGGTTCGCAGTTCCTCACCAAGTACGTAAAGGTTTCAAAAATGAAGGATGCGGCAATTCCAAACCAGCCTGCAGAGGATATTGTTGCTGCGGATACGGGAAAGGTTGTTGAGGGAGTTGGCGGGCTTGTTTCAACGGGATTCTCTTTCCTCGCCGACAACGCGGTTTACCTGGGGGCGCTTGTGCTGCTCATAGTGGTCGCGTTCGAAATGATAAGGCGGCAGTAAAAACGGCGTAAAACACCCCGAAATCGCGGTTTTCCTGATTCTGAAAGGGAGCCAACACAACCTTTTTAAAGCCTCCTTGAGGAGTATAAATGGAACGCTTTTTCTTTTCGGCAGGAAAAGGGAG
>CAYJRH010000037.1:0-3526 GCA_964372565.1 uncultured archaeon | reverse complement strand
GCTTGGCCTTTTCTTTTTGGTCGAGCTTTTTCTTTTCGGCACGAAAAGAAAAAGGTCGGTGTACACTGCATCTGGGGTAAATCCTCCACAGATGTAAATGCACAAAAATAGCTCATTTTGAGCAACCCGTCAAAACGGAAATTGCCCCAAAGGCAATTTGGGTTGTTTTGGGCCTTTTTTTGGCATTCCAGTACCTTCCTTGTGGTGAGCATGGCGGGCCTTTTGTACGCTTTTTAGAGATTGGAAGTTGAATTGCAATGGGTGCGCATAAACCGCGTTCGGGTTCGCTGGCGTATTACCCCCGCAAGAGGGCGAAGAGCCAGAAGGCCGCATTCACAACTTTCGCGCAGCTCGAAAGCAAGGAATCAAAGCCCCTCAACTTTTTCGGTTATAAGGCTGGAATGACGCACGTGTTCGGCAAGAACGCGCACGAAAAAAGCGTTTCTTTCGGGCAGGAAACAACAATACCTTCAACGGTAATCGAATGCCCGCCGCTCAAGATAATCGGCGTCAGGGTGTACGGCAAAACGCATTACGGATTGAAGGTGCTTGGCGAAATCACTACCGACAAGCCGGACAGGCATTTCAGGAAAAGGGTTAAGGCGTTCAAGAAGAAAGGGAAGAAAAGGAAGGAAGAAAAAAAATATTCTGTTTTTGGGGACTTGGAAAAACTGAAGGATAAGGCCGAGATGGCTGTGCTGCTTGCGCAGGCGCAGCCCGCGCTCACGGGAAGCGGCCAGAAGGTTTCGGATGTTTCGGAAATTGTAATCAGCGGGAATGCGGAGCGGCAGTTCGCGTTCGCAAAGGAAAAATTCGGCAAGGAGCTGCGCGTTTCGGAAGTCTTCAGCACGCAGCAGTTCGCGGATGTAAAGGCGGTTGACAAGGGCAAGGGATTCCAGGGCCCTGTGAAGAGGTTCGGCGTGAAGATTCACAGGCCCAAGGCGAAGAAGCACAGGTACGTCGGCTCGATCGGCCCGTGGTACCCGCCTGTCGTAATGTGGACCGTGCCGCGCGCGGGGCAAATGGGCTACCAGACGAGGACCGAGTACAACAAGCGCGTGCTGATGATTGATTCAAAGCCGGAAGTGAACCCTGCAAGGGGATTCAACAATTACGGCGTCGTGAAGAACGAATACATTATTGTTTCTGGCTCGGTTCCCGGGCCCGCGAAGAGGTTCGTTTCCATTAGGCATGCGGTGCGCATACACAATGAGAACCTCGCGAAGTACACCGACCTCAAATTGCCCGAGGTGAGGGAGAAGTGAAAGCGCATATTTTCTCAATCGAGGGCAAGAAAGGCTCCGAGGTTGAGTTGCCGAGGCAGTTCAGCTCTGAAGTCGACATGGGCTTGATTAAGAGGGCGGTGCTTGCAATTCAAAGCGCGGGAGTGCAACTCAAGTACCCTTCCCCTTTGGCGGGAAGGAACAACACCGCGCTTTACGTCGGTTCGAGGGGAAAGCCGACAATGTACAGGACGATTAACGTTGGGCACGCAAGAAAACCCCGCCTGAAAAACAGGCGCGGGCTGCTTTATGGGCGCGTTGCGGGAATACCGGCGGTAGTCGGCGGGCCGAGGGCCCACCCTCCGAAGGCAACGAAGATTAATGAGGAAAAAATAAACAGGAAGGAAAAGAGGAAGGCGACGGAAAGCGCGATTGCGGCAACAGCGAACGCGGAGCTCGCAAGGGCGCGCGGCCATGTTTTTGATGAAAAGGTCGCGTTCCCTGTCATAGTTGAAGCCAAGCTTGAGGAGCTTGACAAGACAAACAAGGTTGTCGGCGCGTTCGAGGCACTTGGGGTAATTGCGGATGTTGAAAAGGCGAAGGACAAGAAGATGGTGCGGCCTGGAAAAGGGAAGAAGAGGGGAAGGAAGCACAAGGCAAGGAAGAGCGTGCTCATCGTTGCGGGGGATTCTTCAAAGATATTCAAGGCCGCGAGGAACCTCGAGGGAGTTGATGTTGTCAGCGTGCGCGATCTGAACGCGGATTTGCTCGCCCCTGGGGCGCAGCCGGGAAGGCTCACCCTCTGGACAGAGAATGCGATTAGGATGCTTGCGGGCGAAGGCAGGGCGGAAAAAACCGGCGCCAAAAGCGAAGCGAAGAAGGAAGCCGGGAAAGCGGCCCTGAAGGCAGTTGCAAAGTGAAGGACTTGGGATTATGAAGATTGAAACTCCGAAGAAGCCGAACAAGGAAGCGTCCAAGTGGGAGGAGCACATGGCCAAGAAGGCAAAGGGCGCCACAAAAGGCGAGGCCGACATAATTCCGGCAAAGAAGAAGCCGAGCGTTGCACCGGCAAAGGGGAAGGTGCAGGTTGAGGCTCCGGCAAAGGCGGCAGCAAAGGCTGGGATTAAGAAGGAAACTAAGGCTGAGGCAAAGAAGGAAGTTCCGAAGGCGGCTGCAAAATCCGGGGCGGGGCCTGCCCAGAAGCAGGTTAAATCAGGAATCGCACAGGTTGCGAAGGACGCTAGCATCGAGGAGCAGCTCGAGGATTTGAGCATTCTCAAGCATCCGCTCGTGACTGAAAAGGCAGTGAACATGATCGAAGCCGAGAACAAGCTGACGTTTGTCGTGGCCTCGGACGCGACAAAGCCGACAATAAAAAATGCGGTAGAGTCGCTTTACAAAGTCAAGGTGAAGAAAGTCAGCGTCCTGCGCGACATGAGGGCGCGCAAGCGCGCTATAGTGACGCTCAACAAGGAGTTCAAGGCGGGCGAATTGGCGACGAAGCTTGGGGTAATATAATGCCCGCATAGTGGCATTTGAAAATGAAACGGTGTTGAAATGGGCAAGAGACTGAAGACGCAGAGAAGGGGCGCGGGGAGCCCTATTTATACTGCAACAATAAACGCGGTTGCCGTAGCCAAATACATTTCTTATGGCAAGCCGGGGATTAAAGCGCTTGGCGGGGAAATCGTTGAACTTATACACGACCCGAGCAAGAGCGGAGTGCTGGCAAAGGTCGTCTATGATGACGGCAGCGAAGAGCACAGCATCGCGGCTGAAGGCACGCATGTCGGCCAGAGGATAATGCACGGAAAGGACGCGCCGCTTGAGATTGGGAACGTAAAAATGTTAGGAAACTGCGCCGAGGGTTGCCCGGTCTTCAATGTGGAGAAATTTGCGGGGGATGGCGGCTCATTGGTGCGAAGTTCAGGGGCCTACGCGCTCATAATGTCAAGGGACAAGAATTACGTTTACGTGAAAATGCCTTCAGGAAAAATCGTTGGTTTGAGCCCAGAGAACCGCGCAACAATCGGGTGCGCGGGCGGAGGGGGAAGGAAGGACAAGCCATACGTGAAAGCGGGGAAAAGATGGCACGCAATGAGGGCGAAGCACAAGAAGTACCCGTACCCAAGGGGCGTTGCGATGAACGCACTCAACCATCCGTTTGGCGGGGCGAACCATCACCCAGGAAAATCGAAATCAACCTCAAGGCACGCGGCTCCGGGAAGGAAAGTCGGTGACATTGCGTCGAGCAGGACAGGAAGGAGGAAAAAAAGTTAAATTTGAAAGCGGCAAGCTCGGAA
>CAYJRH010000036.1:7451-11287 GCA_964372565.1 uncultured archaeon | reverse complement strand
ACAAGCACCATAATATTGTTGCCCATTTGAGTTTATTAAGTTTTTTGTCAGAGATTTTGATTAGCTTTTTCGAGCAATGAGTGCCATTTATTGTCCATGCTGAATTGATTCCATTAATCGGCATTTGCCGGTTTTTTTGAGGGGCTTTGTCGTGAATTCGTCTGTTTGAAGTGGGGTGTCGCAATCGTCTGTTATTTCACAAATTCACCATATTTTTCCATGTAATCTTCTTTATCATCGGGGCTTAAAGATTTTAGGTAACTTTCTAACCTCAAGGCATCTTGTCTTGTTGGAACTTCACGATACCAAATCAGTTTAACATAATCAAATCTGCCTGTGAAATGTCGTATGTCATGATTTATAACATTTTCAATATGTTCTCCTCTTCGCCTGTCAATATCATTGGTTTGTCCCGTATAGTAACAGGAAAAATCTCCATCTATATAGCATTCAGCAATGTAAGTAAAGAAGCTCATGCTCTCGGATAGATACTGGGTAATTAGTTTTTACTATTTTTTGGTTGCCTGTAAAAGCAAACTTTCCCATTTATTTCTTGAAAGGTTTAGGTTTATTCCTGCTTTTTCCGCCGGTTGTTGTTCTTTTTCTTTTCCGCCAAAACTATTCTCTTTCTTTTTTCGTTAACGTTTTTTCTTTCTCTTCCGAAGAGAAAGAAAAAAGGTTATGCAGGAGGGCTAACTCCTGTCCAAAGTTCCAAGTAGAATCCATTGAACAAGTTTGGTTTGTATAGTTATAATGCACTAACTGGTTAATATTTCTTGCGTTTAAAAATGGCTTTGTCTTATCCCGAATTAAGGTTCCCTCTAGGAATTTAGCGAGGTTTGAGGGAAACCTCGCTATGAGGACGTTGAACCAGCGCAAGATAAGGTGGATTGTGAAACAGTGGGATTTGGGTGTAATGAGTCATTGGCAGATAGCTAGGCAGCAACGCATCACCAAGCAGCATGCGTTGCGGGTGTACAACAAGTTCAAGGGCGTGAAACGCCCTGTGCTCAAGCGGCCTGGCAGGCCTGCACTGCCTTTGCGTCTCGATGAGGTAAATCTCGTGAAACGGCTATACAGGCAACAGCCCATGGGCGCAACCAATATGGAGCTTGTGCTCTCGGTTGAAGGCAAGCACATCCCGCACAACAGGTTGCATCGCATCCTCAAAGCGCACGGGTTGGCGTGCACGCAACCAAACAAGTCAAGGCGTAGGAAATGGATACGCTTCGAGAGAAAACACTCGAATAGCCTCTGGCACATAGATTACTCCGAACTCAACAGAAAACAATTATGCGCCATCATTGATGATGCTTCACGCCTCATCGTTGGCTACGGTTTGTTTGATAGTGCAACAGCAGAGAACGCGGTGAAAGTGCTCAACAAAGCAGTACTCTCATACGGCTGCCCAAGGCAGCTCATCTCAGACCACGGAACACAGTTCATCACCATGCCAAGAGAAGGATACGCTGAGCCAGAAGACAATGCGTTCCAAAAACGCATGAAAGAACTAGGCATCCACCACATCAAAGCCCGCATCAAACATCCGCAAACAAACGGCAAAATGGAACGCTGGTTCCAAACAGCACGCTTCCTAGAACAACACTTCAAGTCACTGCACAAAGCAGTGACATACTACAACGAACGCAGACCACATATGAGCCTCGAAAACGGCTCACTAAGAACGCCCCTGAGGGCGTTCTTGGAAAAAGCGTAAAAGGACGATGACCCAACATGAACTACAAAGGGAACATTAAATCAGGACAACACATTTAAAAATGGCTTGTGCGAAAAGTATCTGACTCGGGCTTCTGTGCGAAAAGGTTAATTTTATTCAAAAGAAACGTTTTTATTGCTGTTTTTGTGTTATATTGAATATTGTTGGAAGTTTTTTTAATGGAAAAAGTTTTCGTGATTTTGCTTTTTTGTTTTGCAGTATTAGGTTTAATTTTTGGTTGTATTCAACCGCCTGTTTGCGGCAACGGTGTGTGCGAGATTAGTGAAACCCCACAAAATTGCCCTTCAAATAATGGTGGAGACTGCTCGCCGAATTTGATGACTTGTTCTGCTCTTGGAGGCATAACTTGTCAAGGGGATGAAAAATGTTCTTCTTATACCTTGCCGGCAAGTGATAGTGCTTTTTGTTGTATTCAGGGACAATGTCAACCAAAACAATGTACAAATGAGTGTTCAACAGAAGGAGAAAAAACTTGTGAGTTGAATTTGTTAAAGTCTTGTGGCAATTATGATACAGATGACTGCTTGGAATGGTCTTCTGGAACAACTTGCCAATACGGTTGTTCTAATGGAGAATGTAACCCTCAACAAGATGATGAAACATTTATCTTAATTCATAATGGCAGTTTTTCAGGCAAAAAATTTAATCTATATTTTATCAATTATGCATATGAAGAAAAAGGGGGCATAAATCAATTTTATGAAGATATTCAAAACTTAGTATTTTTAAATTCTAATCAACTAAAAGGGTTCTTGTATGCTGAACCATTTAATACTTATAAAGACAGGTTTAATATTTACAAGATAACTATTTTATTGGACGGTAAAGTTCCTAATTGTAATGAAAATAACCCTTGCCACCCAGATGAAATTATAGGGTATGTTTCACATACTTATTCTATTCCGATTGAATTAATAGATGAAGATAATACTTCGCCTTATGCAAACACTTTTGTTTTACTAGTTCAAGGTTCAGAAAGAGAAGTAGTAGTACCTGGGGCTCTTGCAGCCTCAATCCGAAGTGGAATTTATATTAATAGAGATATGAGTCAGGTTGGAGGCATCGAAGGAGGAATCATTGATTTTTTCCACGAATTTGGACACAGTTTTGCACGTATTCAGGATGAATATGGGTTGGGGTATATGCAAGGCGGAAACCATCTTGATGAGTATATAGATAATGTTCATGACAGTAATACAAATTGTGATCCTGTTCCAGGTTGTCCTTCGTGGTGTAGTGGAGAACCCAAACAAATACAAAGAACTGATCCTTGTGCAAAAAGATTAAATCCGGAAGATTGCCATAATCAGCAATTCCAAGACGATGGTTTGTATGTTTGTGTTTGGATTGAAAATACTCCCAGAATAACTGATTATTTTGGTTCGAGATGTATTCCCGCTTTAGAAAATTATGGCGACATCGGGACAACTTGTGTTGCTGATTTGGGTTGTTATTTTGGATGTTTTGGGGATGGGTGGAGAGGAACATACAATTCAATATATGCGGGTTTCTTTGACACCAACTACCAAAAGTACTCGCAGAACGGGATTTATCCATATACTAAATTACAACAAAAAATGATTGAACGTTATATTTTGAATTTAAATTAATAGCTTGATTGATAACTCTTGGAGTCGAATAGACTTTCTATAAATTTCTTTTTGTTTAACAGATAAATAAATAAAAAAAATTTTTCTATTTCTAAAATTTTAGTTGCACTCAAACATTGTTGGATAATCAGAGTTATTGTTTGAAGCAGGAATAATTACCCAATTACTGCCATCCCACTTCATACGTTCTCCTTTTACTCCTGAATTTGTGGACATTACACTTCCAGAATAACCTTTGTCTGGGACTAGTTGACACCAATGAGATGGGGTGGGCGGGTACGCATAGGGCGCATATTCTTGACCGTTGATGATTACTTTTGGGTCATAATATTTATTGCCTTCAATTGAACTCCAAGATACAGATATTGCTTCGGCAGAGCATTGTTGGGTTTCTAATGGTTTGTTGATTGTTGTTCCACAATTACTTGAGTCTGTGCATATTCTTGTTTGATTTCCATTTATACAGGGTGCCCATGTTCCGCATGTCC
>CAYJRH010000036.1:0-7351 GCA_964372565.1 uncultured archaeon | reverse complement strand
ATTGTGTTATTGATGGCTTGTTTATTGTTGTTCCGCAATTGCTTGAGTCAGTGCATATTCTTGTTTGATTTCCATTTATACAGGGTGCCCATGTTCCGCATGTCCAGTTTTCTGTACATGTTTGAGTGCATGATTGTGTTATTGATGGCTTGTTTATTGTTGTTCCGCAATTGCTTGAGTCAGTGCACACTCGTGTTTTTGAGCTATTAGAACAGGCACTCCATGCTCCGCAAGACCAACTTTCAATACATGCGTTAACGCATGATTGGTTTTCTTTTGGTTTATTAATATCAGTTCCGCATTGTGCAAAATCTACACAAGTTCTTGTTTGTATTGAATTCATGCAAGTTGTCCATGGATTGCATGACCAGTTTTCTGCGCAAGGTTCGTTTTTATCAGGAGGAGTTAGCTCCTTCCATTGCTGTGGGCAGGTTTTCCAATCATTTGTTGAAAAATCCCCGTGGTTCCAATTTTCCAGCATACTCGTCAAGTCATTTGTTTCAAATGGGCATTCATCATTCATTGGGTTTCCTCTATAAATTATGCATTTGTTGTTTTGAATGCCTTTTATTTCAAAAGAAGTTCCGTATTCGCTTGTCCATGTTGCCTTTGAACAATTTTTTGACGCTCCAATAAAGCAATTAAGATCGACACAAGTTATTGATGGGTTTAATGAGTTGTTAGGGGTATTGTGGTCAAGGTTTTGTGATGATTTATTATTATCATTTCCTGTGCACCCAAAAAGAAGAAAACTTGCTAAAATAATTGACAATATTATTAATGCATTCCGAATGTTTGTTTTCATAATACATCAAGACCTATTCTTATTAAAGGAACTGCACGGAACCAATGGGTGGATGCAGGAGGACGGATTCGAACCGCCGAAGGCACTAAGCCACCAGATCTCTCAGGCCACGACGAATGACTTTTCTTTTTCGCCGGCGTTTTTCTTTTCCTCGGGAAAAGAAAAAGGCCGCTTGAGTCTGGCGCATTTAACCGCTTTGCTACTCCTGCTTTTCAGGCGTATTATGTGATATGTTTTGCTAAAGTATAAAAAGGGGTTTTAACGGGAAAATAGCCGTTTGGGGGCGGAAGGTAAATTTAAAGCATAGTTGAGGAAAATAGGTAATCTGGTGTTGCATTGAGAATCGCCATTTTCTCGGACAGTTATAACCCATCGCTGGATGGGGTTGTCACGCAGATAAACAACATGGTGCGCGAGTTCACCTCTGCGGGACATGAAGTTCTGGTTGTTGCGCCGGCGCACTCGGCAAGAATGGAGGAGCACACGAAAGGCAGGTTGAGGGAAATTCTGCTGCCGTCGATTGCGCTGCCCACTTACAGGGATTACAGGATTACAACCGTCATGTCGCCGAGGGTTTGGAAGGAGCTGAAGGAGTTCAAGCCCGAGGTAATGCATATTCAGACGCCGTTCAGCGTCGGGTGGCTCGGGTTGCGCTACGGAAAAAAACTCGGCATCCCCGTAATAGGAACCTACCACACGCTTTTGCCCGAATTCCTGATGTACATACCCATCCCAAAGCTAAAGGACATGGGGTTCGCCAAATACCTTACATGGAAATACTCCGCGCTGTTCTACAACGGCTGCGATGTTGTCACAACGCCGACGCAGAGGATGCGCGGCGAGCTTGAAAGGAACGGCATCAAGGGGGCAAAGGTGCTTTCGAACGCGATTGATTTCGGGAGCTTCAACAGCGCAAAAACCAACAAGCGCCCTTCCAAAGCCCTGAAGCTCATTTACTTCGGCAGGATTGGCTATGAGAAAAACATCGAGGTGATTTTGTTCGCGATGAGGCACATGCTTAAAAAGAAGATGAAGGTTTCGCTGACAGTCACAGGGGATGGCCCCGCGCTCCAGTACCTCAAAAAAATCGCGAAGAACGAGGGCATCGAGGCAAGCGTGGAGTTCACCGGAAAAATCGTGGGGGAAAAGCTCTGCAAGGAAGTCGCGAAGCATGACGCGCTCGTGACAGCATCAACAATAGAAACGCAGGGCCTGACGATTCTCGAGGCAATGGCCGCGGGCGTGCCGTGCATAGGGGCGAATTTCCTCGCAATTCCGGATTCTGTGAAGGAAGGCGAGAACGGCTATCTGTTCAGGCCTTTCGACTTTGGCGACCTCTCGAAAAAAGCGGAGCTGCTCGCGGGCTCGGCTTCATTGAGGAAGAAACTGCGGAGCAATGCCATCAGGACCGCGCGGAAATACACGGCGCGGAGAATCGCAAAGGAAACCCTGGCGATTTACGGCGCGGCGATAAAGGAAAGGAACGCATCAAAAGCGCCCAAGAAGTAGGCAAGTTATTCCTTCATTTCTTTCAATTCATCGACGAGCCTGACCATGTTTATTTTCCCGTTCTTCTCAACGTGGACAATGCCCCTGTACTCAAGCTTCCTCACAACGCGGTGTGCCCTGAGCCTTGACATGCCGTCCAGCCTAGAAATCTCGCTCTGGGTTGTCACTCCGCCCTTGGAAAGGAGCAGCGAAACCACTTCGCGGTCATCCTTCCCGAGAAATTTCATCAGGATGCCCATGTTTGCTTTCACTGTTTTCTTTTGCTTTTCAATCGTTGCATTTAGGATGTTGTAGACAATGAGGCCCGCGCCGACGCCGAAAACGCCCATCAGCACCATGAACTCAATGTGGTGCTCAAGGAATGGCGAAAGAAACTGGGGAATGCGCGACCCTTCGGAGGAGAGCGCATACACGAATGCCAGGACAGTAATCAGGAAAATGAAAACAGAAATAATCAGAATTCCGAGCACGATTTTTTGCCTGTTATCCATCAAAACCACATTGTTTCAAAAAAATGAACCATTAAAGGAATCATTTAAATGGCTCAAAAGCATTAAAAAGATTGTTTCATGTAACTATAAATATTGTTTCAGTACAAGATACTATCTGCAGGCCATGCAAGTGGCCAAGAAATGAATTGGATAAGGCATACGGATTGGATCTGGAATGGAAAGCGAAATCAGGGTGCAAAGGCAGTTCCTTATTGTAATGGGCGGCGGATTAGCAATATTCCTGGCAATGCTCTTCATATTCGGGCAAAGCGGGGTTGCGCAGGGGCCTACCGGCAATGGCGGAACTGCGGTAATTCCTTCAGGGAACGGAGAAGTCCAGGAAGTGTATGTGAAGGCGCTCAGCACAGGCGTTTATGACAAGCAGCAAATAACAGTAAAGAAAGGAATTCCTGTGAGGTTCCATTTCAGCGCGGAGCAGGGCGCGGGGTGCGGCAAAGTACTTGTAATAAGGAAATTCAACGTGCAGCTGCTTTCAAGGAACGGCGAGGAATCTTTCGCGGAATTCACGCCGACGGAAACCGGAAGCTTTGAGTACAGCTGCAGCATGAGGATGTTCAGGGGAACGCTGAACGTTGTTGCTTAAGGGTTGGGCGGAAACATGGAAAAAATTCTTCGGGTGAAGGGCATGCACTGCAATTCATGCAACCTGCTCATTGAGGATTCTGTCGGGGAGATTAAAGGCGTTGAGGGCGTGAAGGCAGATTTCAAATCGGGCAAAGTGACGGTAAAATTTTCCGGCGAAGGAATATTGCCGAAAGTAAAGCAGGCGATTGTAAAGGAGGGTTACGGGGTTGAGTGAAACTGTGCACAATCTGGAGCTAAATGGAATGGTTTGCGGTGCGTGCGAAAAAATAATCGAAAGGATTGCGGAGCGCAACGGCGCGATCGTGAAGGAAATTGACGCGAACCGCGGGTTTGTATCCATCGCGTGCGGGGATGAAAAAATTGCGGGCATAAAAAACGAGCTTAGCCGGAAGGGTTTCCGGGAAAAAACCGATGAGGGCATGGAAAGGGGAGACCCAGAAAGGGTTTTCGCTTTTCTGGGGGCAATCGCGAACGCATCTGCAAATGTGCGGGCTGAAGCAATGCTTCTGAATTACGCGCTCGCGGGTTTTATTGCAAGCGGCCTGGCTCTTGCGGTGGCATACATCGTTTTGTTCAGTTCCGTTCCAAAGGCGCCTGCTTATGTCCCGATGCTTGTGCTCGCGGTATTGACTTCTGTTGCCGCAACTTATTCCTACAGCAACGCAAAGTGCTACGGGAAGGGCATTTCCTGCACAAACGGCATGATGGCCGGGATGGTTATGGGAATGGTTCCAGGCTTCATGGCAGGGGCAATCATCGGCGCAACGAACGGAATGTTCATTGGCTCGCTCGCGGGGATGGCGGTCGGGATAATCCTCGGGGTAAAGGCCGGAAAGCACTGCGGAATCATGGGTGCAATGGAGGGCGTGATGGCGGGGTTCATGTCAGGCATTATGGGGGCGATGACTTCGGCAATGATGTTCAGCGACCATTTGCCGGAATTCCTCTTCATTGCGTTCGCCATTTGCGGAGCAATGATTATGGGAATGAGCTACCTCCTGAACCGCGAGACCGCGAAGGATGAGAACAGGGGAATCGGCACCAGCATGCTCAGGTTTGCGGCAACCAGCGCAATATTCGCGCTTGGCATGGCTGGCCTGATGTTTTTCGGCCCGAAAGGCCCGCTGACTCTTATATGAATATAGTGACTAATAATCATGTGGGCCGCAAATTATGAAAAAAGAGACATTTCAAGTTACTGGGATGCACTGCGCGTCCTGCGCAACGATAATAGAACGCAGGCTCAAGAAGCTTGAAGGTGTGGGGGCTGTGAATGTAAACCTCGCGACAAATAAAGCCACTGTCGAGTATGACGAAAAATCCGTTGGGCTGAAGCAGTTCAATGAAGTAATAAGGCCGGCAGGCTACGGCATCGGCGGGAACGGCACTCCGCATGGGAAAGCCCCCGAAATCAGGTTCCGCGTGAAGGGAATGGACTCGCCGCACTGCGCAGGCATTGTTGAAACCGCGCTGAAAAGATTGGATGGAATAAACAAAATAGAATTGAATTACAACACGGAATTGGCAGTGGTTGGGTTTGACGCTTCTAAGGCGGGTGCTGAGAAAATAAAAAAGGCGGTTTTCGATGCGGGCTATGAGCCTGAAGCAATCGAAGAGGACTCGGCGGACAGAGAAAAGGAGGCGCGCGACAACGAGATTTCGGCGCTAAGAAAGAGAGTGATATATTCCGCGGTTCTGGCCGTTCCTGTGGCGCTCCTTGCGCTTCCCGAAATGCTCAAATCCTTTGTTGCAATCCAATACCCTGAATTCTTCATGGCAAACATGGCTGCACTCCAGTTTATTCTTTCAACGCCTGTGATGTGGCTCAACCGCGACTTTTTTGAAAGGGGATTCCGCGGCCTGATGAATATGACCCCCGGAATGGACAGCCTTGTCGCGCTTGGGGTCGGCACGGCTTTCGCTTACAGCACAATTATTGCCGTCGGCATTATCGAAGGCTCCGTTTATTTTGAAACCGCCGCCCTGCTGCTCACATTCATAGTTTTGGGCAAATACCTCGAGGCAGCTGCAAAAGGCAAGACATCCGAGGCCATAAAGCGCCTCATCGGGCTGCAGCCGAAGACCGCGATTGTTGTGCGGAAAGGAAGGGAAATCGAGGTGCAGCTGAAGGACGTTCTTGTAGGGGATGTAATTAAGATAAGGCCCGGGGACAAGATTCCCGTTGACGGTGTTGTTATTGATGGCTCGAGCAGCGTGGACGAATCAATGATTACGGGAGAAAGCCTCCCAGTGCACAAGAACAAGGGCGATACGGTGATAGGGGCCACAATAAACAAAACTGGCGCATTCAGGTTCGGGGCAACGAAAGTCGGCGCCGACACAATGCTTGCGCAGATCATAAAGCTTGTCGAAGATGCGCAGGGAAGCAAGGCGCCGATACAAAAACTTGCGGACACTGTGGCGGGTTATTTCGTGCAGGCGGTGATAGTGCTCGCACTAGTTGCTTTCGGCTATTGGTATTTCCTTGCATGGCAGCCTTTTGTTTTCGCGCTGACAATACTGGTTTCGACGCTTGTGATTGCGTGCCCATGTGCAATGGGGCTTGCAACGCCCACCGCAGTAATGATCGGAACCGGCAAGGGAGCGGAGAACGGCGTGCTGATGAAGGATGCCAAGAGCCTCGAACTTCTGCACCAGGTGCACACAATTGTTTTTGACAAGACCGGGACAATAACAAAGGGCGAACCGAGCGTAACCGAAATCATTGGTTTTGGGATGAAGGAGAATGAGATACTGCAGGTTGCGGCTTCTGCAGAAAACAGCTCCGAGCACCACCTTGCGAAAGCGGTTGTGAACCATGCAAGGCAAAAAAAAGTGAAGCTTCTGGAGGCAAAGGGGTTCGAAGCGATACCCGGGCACGGCATTAGGGCAAATGTCCGCGGGAAAAAAGTTTTGGTCGGCAATCTTGCGCTCATGGGGAAAAACAAAGTGTCGGTGAATGAAAAAGCAATTTCGGAAATGGGAAGGCTTGAAGGCCATGGAAAAAGCGTCGTTGTTGTCGCTGTTGCGGGCAATGCTGTTGGCATGATTGCGATTGCGGACACAATAAAGGAAAGTTCGCGCGGTGCAATCGAAACATTGCAACGCATGGGCTACGAAACCGTGATGATTACGGGGGACAATGAGCGCACTGCGAATGCGATTGCAGAGCAGGCGGGAATACAAAAAGTCTTGGCTCACGTGCTGCCGCAGGATAAAGCTTTGGAGGTCAAGAAGCTTCAGGAAGGCGGGAAAAAAGTGGCGTTTGTCGGTGACGGCATTAACGATGCGCCTGCGCTTGCGCAGGCCGATGTCGGCATTGCAATCGGCGCAGGAACCGATGTCGCGATTGAAAGCGGGAGCGTTGTGCTCGTAAAAAGCGACCTCCGCGACATTGTAACTGCGATTGACCTGAGCAGGTATACTTTGAAAAAAATCAAGCAGAACCTCTTCTGGGCGTTCGGCTACAACGCGCTTGGCATCCCGATTGCAATGGGGGCGCTCTACCCTTTCACCGGCTTCCTGCTCAGCCCTGTAATTGCCGGTGCGGCGATGGCGTTCAGCTCTGTAAGCGTTGTCTCAAATTCACTATTAATGAGAGGCTTCAAGCCAAAACCGGATAAAACGTGATGTGATGGTAAAACCAGCTGAAAAAAACTTTGAATGTGAAGAATGCAAGTTACAATACAAGGAAAAATATTGGGCAGAAAAATGTGAAGCGTGGTGCGCTAAGTGCAATTCATGCAACCTGGAAATAACCCGCCACGCAATAAAATAATAATTCAATGACTTTCAACTGCATAAGCGTGACCAGCAACTCGCTGCTGATGCGCGGGTTCGGGGCGAAGGAAAGCTGTTTGACGAAGCAACCATTAAATCGGAAAGAGCGCGGGGGACGAGATTTGAACTCGCGCTCCCTTTCGGGAAACGGATTAGCAAT
>CAYJRH010000035.1:0-11874 GCA_964372565.1 uncultured archaeon | reverse complement strand
GTCGGGCAGCCCATCAAAGTGGGCACTGGAAGGGTAAGCCTAGTAATGAAGAAGTGAAGTGCCGCGCACTATTTTCGCCAGCCAAACAATATGTTTAAATTCTGTAAATTACAGAATTTCGACATGCCCAAAATTTTGGCAAAAACTCTGTCAGCAGGGGCCATAATCAATATCAATAAGGAATTTGCAGGGGGCACAATCAGAAGCGAGGCGGAAATTGAATTTATTGCCTATAAAGTTGCGGAAACACGCGGCATTGACAGGAAGGCAGCGGTGCTCCTGATGGAAATCGCAAGAAGGCACCCGTTTGTGGACGGTAACAAGAGGACTGCGTTTGAGTCCATGCTCACACTGCTTGCCCTCAACGGGAAAAAATTGGGCGTCGGCGAGGCGTCGCGTTTCAATGTTGTCGTATGGTCGGTCAAGCCAAAGACAGATATAGAGGAAATAGTGACATGGATAGCAAACCACACGAGAGGCGATTGAATGAAGATTGTGAAAATCAAGGGAAAAAGGGAGCCGATAACCATGGCCGAGTGGAAGGACATAAAGCACATAGTAAAGGCGCACCTGAAGGAGTACAAGGAGTTCTATGAAGAACTCGCGGAGTTATGAAGCAGGCGACAAAAAAACTCCAAAAATCGCCTGATTCTTCCAATGCAGGTTCAAACCACGTAGGTTCTACGCACCCGAAAAAAATAAATACACATGCATACACAGGCTTATCATGAGCACAAAGACCATCTCCATAAAGACGGAAGCGTATGAAAGGCTCAGGCTCAGCAAGAGGCCCCGCGAAAGCTTCACTGATGTCATAAATCGCATTGCGGGAAAAAAATCCCTAATGGAGTTTGCTGGGATTCTTTCCGAAGAGGAAGCGAATCGCATTGAAGAGAACATCCGCAAGAGCAGGCTCGAATCCGCAAGAAGGATGGAAAGGATATCCAAAGAGTTTGAATGAGAAAGGCGGTTCGGTTGATACTGGAAAGCACATTCATCATTGATTTTCTCCGCGGCAGATCTGGCACAGCCGAAAAAATGGCGGAGCTGGAAGAGTCGGGTTTGCCTATTTACACAACAAGCATAACTGTATTCGAAGTCATTCAAGGAACAAGAGGCAACAAAGAGGAAATGGCGGCAGCCAGATTTTTCTCGGCGATACAGGTAATCCCGCTCACGAAACGGTCCGCCATGCTGTCAGGAAAAATACGCAGATTGCTCCTTGGCCGCGGCAGAACAATCGAACCTGAGGACGCCATGATTGCCGGAATTTCAGTATTAAAGCAGGAGACGCTGCTGACAAGAAACCTCAAGCACTTCTCCGCAATAGAAGGCCTGAAAACGGAAACGTATTAGCTGGAAAAAACTGTGCGGAAGCTACATAACCCGAATCGGAAGCTTTATTACCCCCCAAACATTACTTTTATTGCATGAAATCCATTAACGGCGTTCTGGCCCTTTTTCTTTTGCTTGCAATAGCGCTGGGCGGTTGCACAATCCCCACCGGCGCGGATGTCGGCATTTACGTTACCGATGAAAGCGGCAACCCTGTTGACGGCGCGACAGTCAACGCTTACACCACATATGCTTTTTCCAACAGCGCCGGAGAAAAATGGCAAAGCATCACGGGAACAATACAGGCAACGGTGACAACAAATGCGGATGGCTATGCGAACATCCTGCTGCCTGCGGGGAACTACGCGTTCAGCGCGTACAAGGACAACGCATACGGCGGGGTTGAGCAGCAGATTGTGAATGGGCAGAATACGGTGAGGATAACAGTCAAAGTTGAGTTGGGCAGTGGCACGCTAGCCGTAAATTTCATTAACGAGGACGGAAGCCCTTTTAATGTTGAAATAAATACTCTCCGGTATAATATGCAGGCGTGCCTGTACTCCAATTGTAGTTTCAGTTATAGGGAGCAAATAGGAGAAAACCCTACAACAATTTCTTTGTACGCGCCATCATTTGCCAATTCTTTTGTGTTTTACTCTGAAGGCTTCGTGCCAAATAGAGGCGCGACATATACTGTTAACCCGGGTGAAACGGTAACCGATACGATAACATTGGCGCCACAACAAAACAATGCCCGCGAAACTCATTTGGAAGGCGATATAATCCAGGATTTATTTGGCGCAGGGGAATTTGATGGCAGCCTCGTGAATGTGGAATTTGGCGCCGTAACGAATGTAGGCGCAACCACCCCAGCATATGTAGTAGATGTTTCTCTTTATGACGATGGAGCACGACTTATAAGCGCTAGAACTGCGGGAGAAGGCGAAAACCTAGCAAATTTGTTTTTCGATGGGCCAGTAACTGAGGGGCAACTGGCGCTTAAAACAGGAATTTTGATTGACAAAATTGGCGTCGGCCAAAACTCCGGCGTGCCATACATTGAAGTTACTATTAACCCAGAAAATCCAACGAACACCGTGACGCTCGAACAGTTCAACAGCTTCGACAGCCCATACAGTTCAATATTCTACCTTAACACGCTGACACAGATAGAGGGCGAGTACGGCTCGAGTGTGAATTACGTTTTCAGGCATTTCCCATTGAACAGCACACCCGATGCGGAGAAAGCGGACGAAGCCTCGGAATGCGCACGTAGCATGGGCATGTTCAGGGAATATGCGAAAGCCATTTTCAATAATGTAGCCATAGATGATGCGTCACTTAAGCAATATGCTGCACAATTAGGGCTTGATACAGCGACTTTCAATAACTGCCTTGACAATGGAAGAAAAGCAAAAGACGTCCGGTTCGATTATGATGAAGCCCTTGCCCTCGGCCAGAGCGGAACACCATACGCATACATTGGAAAGGAAATTGTTATCGGCGCAAGACCGTACGATGATTTCAAATTGGCAATTGACAATGCACTGAACAACCCGATTTCGCCGGAATACAAAATTTACATCAGGGATGACGATGGAGCAATGATAGGAACCCCGTTAGAGTACGGCCTAATTAGTTGCACATTCAGCAGCCAAGTCAGCGTATGCGGCGAGCAGCCTCCAGCAACTGTGCCATCCAATCCGTTTATCGGATCAATTGTTGGTTCGCTTCCTCCGGATTACTCCGTTTACACTTACAGCTTTAAGGGCGATGGGTATGAGGACACCAATCTCGTTTTCAGGTTTGACAGCACACAGCAAAAGGAGTTCACGGTCACGATGAAGAGGATTGCCACTTCAATAACAATACAAGTGGAGGATGAAGAAGGAAATTTAGTTGACCCTCCAATCGCGGCCACATTTGAAATCCTTGATTGCGATTCGCCGCCCTGCCAAATTTCCACAAGCAATTTGGAAACAAACCCTTATTATGTGGAAACCGTGGCAATTGATAGAACAATCAAATACAAAGCAACATTTGCCAAAGAAGAATTTGAAAATACGGTCGCGGAATTTTCAATTTCACCTGGAGACAACCTCAATCTCCAGGTTACGATGAAGAAACCTGGTCCGGTCAGCCTCTGGCACCTTGATGAAGCGGCGGGAGCGACCACGTTCAAGGATTCGGCAGGCGCCAATGACGGCACGTGCTCCGGAAGCGGCTGCCCTTCTGCGGGGGCTGGAATCAAAGGGACTAATGCCCGCGTGTTCAACGGAACAACCAATTCAATCAAAATTTTGGACAGCCCGGGCTTTGCGTTAGGGGACAAGGCAACGGTTTCAGCGTGGGTTTACCCGACCGCGTATTCAAATAGTTACCCGAACATAAAAGGGATTCTCTCGAAATACCAGACCCCGAACGCGAACGGCCTCAACCTCACCCTTGGGCAGCCTTTTTCTAAGAACATGTTTTTCCTCTCAATGAGGACTGGGGGAATGAACCATCGCCTCAAATCAAGCATTGTCGACCTGAACAAATGGCATTTCGTGGCAGGGGTTTATGACGGGAGAACAATCAGGCTTTACGTGAATGGCGCGCTTGTGGATTCCCAAACCGCGACAGGCAACGTAAACAATCCAAGCGATTACATATCAATCGGCTCGGATTACAGCGGCGACGCGAGCAGGTATTTCAAGGGAACGATTGACGAAGTCGCAATATGGAACAGGGCGCTGAGCGAGGCGGAAATACAGGCGCTTGCCGCTCCATAGGAACCGCTCCCGTTTATAAATCCTCATAAGCAGTATTTGATGCTCAATTAGCCTTGAGAAGCCCCGTGCTTTTGCGCGGTTTGGCGGAGTAAGGCCGGAAGCGTTTTCTGGTTCTTTTCTTCGCTTTTTGGTTCTCTTTTGGCTGGTATTTTGAAGTGATGCAAAATGGTGAAAGTCGAGGCGCCGAAGGAAATCCGCAGGGCCGTGGACACCGGCAGGGTCGTTTTCGGCACAAGGCAGGCCGAGAAAAGCCTTAAAAACGGTTCCGCGAAGCTAATAATCATCGCGAAAAACGCCCCGCAGCTTACTAAGGAAAAGCTGGTTTCTTTCGCGGAATCCGGCAAAACGCCGCATTTCGAGTTTGCAGGAACCGGCATCGAGCTTGGCGGCGTCTGCGGGAAGCCTTTCACAATCAGCGCGATGGCGATAGAGAACGAGGGCAAGAGCAAGGTCCTTGAAATAAGCGAGTGATGGACTTGAAGCTTCTCGGGATTGGTCAGATACAGCTGATGAACGCGCTTGACACGCTCGCAAAGGTCAACGCGAGGGATTGCTTTGTCGAGGGAGGGAGCGTAATCTTCCTTGTCCCCGAAAGCGAAATAAAGAAGGCGATAGGGAAGCAGGGGGCAACGGTAGAGCTATTGAGGAAAAAGCTCGGGAAAAAGGTCGAGCTTTTCGAGTACACGGAGCAGGCGGAAAAGTTTTTCGAAAAGGCATTTTACAGGGCAAAACTGGAGAAGGTCGAGGTAAAGGAGCTGAAAGGAAAAAAGGTCGCGTTCGTGCATGCGGATGCCACGAACAAAAAAATAGTTCTGCAGAACTTGGGGCGCCTGAAAAGGGTAAAGGAGCTTGCAAAGAGGAACTACGAAATCGAGGAAGTAAGGATACGGTGAAACGAAGGGAAAATTTGTTTTTTATTTGGTGAAACTGATGGCAGGGGAATTCGCCGCAAGGCAGCTTGAGAAGAAAAGGAAGAAATGGCGCAAGAAGGACAGGCGCTGGAAGAAAAAAATGCGCGCAAGGATGCACGACAAGGGCGATGATCTTCTTGAGGGCTCCCCGCAAGGAAAAGGCATTGTGCTAGAGAAGCGCGGGGTTACCGCAAAGCAGCCGCACTCGGGAATCAGGAAGTGCGTTGCGCCGGGCACCAAAGTCCGGCTGTTTGACGGTTGCTGCACATCTATTGAAAACCTCGGCAAATTCTGGGATAAATCTGTTGTAAGCGGGTATAACTCTGAAGAGAATGAAATAGAGCCCACTGCATTGGCAGACTGGTTTAGCATAACCGGAAAGCGGGAAAAAACTCTGGAGATTGCGACAAAAGAAACGAATAGAAAGCTTATTGCGTCGGCAGACCACCCGATTTACACTTCAAGGGGGAAAATAGCCTTAGGCGAAGTAAACGTTGGGGACAAAGTTGTTGTAATGCCCGGGATGCCGATAGAATACATGAATGACAGCACGGTTGTTTTATCTGAAAAAGAACTGGAAGGGCATATTCCGCAAAAAGCGAGGAAAGAAAATATTGCAAAACAGCTTAAGGAAAAAGGGTTGCTGCCGCTTAGTGTTGACAACCCGAAAACGCCAAAGCTTGTCAGGATAATCGGGCACATTTTTGGCGATGGGTGCCTTAGCTACGGGATTTCAGGCACGGGAATGGGCGGGAAAATTGTTTTCAGCGGAAAGCCCGAGGACCTTGAAGAAATCAGAAAAGACGTAGTAATGCTCGGTTTTAATGTTTCGCCGCTCCAAACGCAGAAAAGAGAAAGCGCCATTAGATATGAAAGCGGTGAAAGAAAAATATCTGGAACAAGCCATGCGATGAGCTGTTCATCGATTTCCCTTTTCTCGCTTTTAAAAGGGCTCGGGGCGCCGAGCGGCGACAAAGCTGATTCTTCATACAGTGTGCCAAAATGGATTATGGAAGGCCCCCTGTGGGCCAAGGAGGAATTCCTGTCGGCATACTTCGGCAGCGAACTTGAAAAGCCGAGAGTCAAGGGCAAAACATTCCAGCCTCCGGGCCTTTGCGCCAACAAAACGCAAGCACATGCAGCTTCCGGCAAAGAATTTTTGGGGGATATCAGGGAAATGCTCAAAGAGTTTGCAGTGAGCTCATCCGAAGTTAAAACAAAATTTTGCTGCTACAGGAAAAACGGCGATAAAACATACAGAAATCTCCTGTATATTGATTCCAACCACGAGAATTTACTGAATTTTTTCGGCAAAATCGGCTACAGGTATAGCAAGGAAAGATCGGCACTTTCGAGGCATGCTGTTGCCTATTTGCAGTACAGGAAAAGCCTGTTCAAAAAGGAGCTTGAGGCATTTGAAACGGCAATGAAACTCAGGAAAAACGGGTTCACCATTTCAAAAATAACGCAGCGCCTGAACGGACTCGGCTTTAAAACAATTAAAAAGGGAAGAGTGAATTACTGGGTTTCCCGCGGCGTCAAAATCAAGGAAAAGATTGGGACCACGGCAAAAACACAGCCCTTTTCCGAATGGAGAAAAAAGGCGGGGGCGGGGCTTGGAGAGGGGCTTGTGTGGGAAACAATAGAATCGATAAAAGAACACCCGCAGCCAATTCTCATGGATATCACAACCCAAAGCCCGAACCATAATTTCTTTGCAAATGGCTTCCTCACGGGCAATTGCGTGCGTGTCCAGCTCATCAAGAACGGCAGGCAGCTCACGGCACTCGCGCCGAAGGACGGCGCAATAAAGTTCATTGACGAGCACGACGAGGTAATTGTCGAGGGGATAGGCGGCGCGCAGGGCGGCCCCAAGGGAGACCTCTGGGGAGTGAAGTACAGGGTGACGCATGTGAACGGGATAGCTTTGCAGATGCTGAGGACTGGCAAGAAGGAGAAAGTGAAGAGGTAATGCTTTTGGAAACAAATGTCGAGAAACCGGCTGCGGCGAAGCAGGAAAACCCTGTTCAGGAAAGGCAGGCTCAGCCGAGCGTTGCAAAACAGGAACATCCTGTCCCGGGCAAACCTGAGAATCCCGTCCAGCAGAAACAGGAGAGCGCGGTACACGCAAGACCTGCCCATGAGAAGCATGCGCAGGATAAAAAGCCGGACGCGCTGATGCCGAATTTCCTGGTTTTCGGGAAATACGACCCGAGCGAAGTCGCAATCAAGGACAGCAGCCTCGTGCGCTATGTCAGCCTGAGGAGCAAGAAGGTGCCGCACACTTTCGGGAAAGGGACGAGGCACAGGTTCGAAAAAGGAACGCTCAGCATTGTGGAAAGGCTCATCAACAAAATAATGAGGAGCGGGCAGGGGAAGAGGAAGCTCTCCGGAAAATACATCCGCGGAAGGGGCGGCACAGGAAAGAAGGTCATGGCAATGCACATTGTCGAGAACGCGTTTGACATCGTGGAGAAGAGGACTAACAGGAACCCCCTCCAGGTTTTGGTCGATGCCATCCAGAACGCGGGGCCGCGCGAGGATGTCACAAGGATACAGAGGGGCGGGGTCTCTTACACTGTTTCTGTCGATGTTGCGCCGCTCAAGAAGGTCGACGAATCGCTGAAGAATCTCGCGCTGGCGGCTTTCTCAGGCTCGTTCAACACGAAGACAAGCGCTTCCGAAGCCTTGGCAAAGGAGCTCATTGCCGCGGCCGCCGAGGAGAACACGAGCTTCAGCGTGAAGAGGCGCGACGAGGTCGAGAGGATTGCGAAGGCGTCGAGGTGAATATTCAGCTTCTTGAATCGGATTCAGGGAATAATTTGAGCGGTTTGTAAAGGGTCGGGTTTGCGTGAAAAAGGAAGAGGTCGTAAAGCTTGCCGAAAAGCTGATGAACAAAAGGGAAAACATCAGGAACATGGGAATCGTCGCCCACATCGACCACGGCAAGTGCGTTGGCCCGTCAACAAGGCTGCAGCTTGCGGATGGTTCCTTTGTAACCGCACAAGAACTGTTTGAGAGGGCTTCCCTTGCAGGCATAAAAGTCAAGGAAACCGAATCCGAAATTGTTTATGCGCCCGGCAGCCCCATCAAGGCCTTTTCAGTTGAGAAGGAAACCGGAAAAGTTGTTGTGAAGGAAATCTCGCACGTGTGGAAGCTGAAGGGCGGGAAAGTTCTCCGTGTGCGGACAAGGAACGGGGCTGAGCTAACAACAACCCCTGGGCACAAATACCTTGTTTTTGACGGAAAGGAATTTTCGTATGCGGAGGCTAAAGGCTTAATCGCAGGGCAAAGAATTGTAGTGGCAAGGGAAACCGGAATTGTTCCAGAAATTGATGTTGAATTTGAGGCTCTCAGGCTGCTTGCGCAAAACGGGTTTTATGCAAAAGTATCGGAAACAGCAAGAGTAATGCTGCGCGGGAAAATAAAAAGAAAAGAGCTTGCGGAAATATGCAGGAAAGTGAGAACCACTTTAAAGCCGCAATCATTTTATTTCGGGGTTTGCAAAGGCAGGTACAGGCTAGGCGACCTTCTGGCCCTTTCGGAACTTGCGGATTTGCGCAAAGAGGATATTTCGGGGATGGTTGAAGGTGTTGCATTCAAAGGCGGCAGCTATATCAAGTGGAAGCCCAATTTCAGCGAAATGTTTTATGTTGCGGGGCTGATGGTCGGGGACGGCTCCGACAACAAGCTTGTTGCTGGCAAAAAACTTCTCGGGGAGGAATTCAAGAGGATCTGCAAAGGGCACGGAATCAAAACATACGACAGGCATTATCCTGAATGGGGCGGGACAAGGGAAGTTGGCGCGAGCAGGAGCCTCAAAATGCTGCTAAACGCGCTTTTTGATTACCCGTTAAAAAAGAAAGCGCATAACGTGAAAATTTCGGCTTATTTGCAGAAGGCTCCTGCACATTTGGGCGCGCAATTCCTGAAAGGGTATTTTGACACTGATGGCTGTGTCGAAAAGGGGAGGAATGCAATAACTCTCACAAGCGTAAGCAAGCAAATGATTAGCGAACTCCCGCTTTTCCTCAGCAGGTTTGGATGCGCGGCGATAGTTGAAAAGGACAGCACAATTTCAATCAGCGGGGAATCCGCAAGGGCGTTTGTGGAAAAAATCGGGTTTTTCATGCCCGAAAAAATGGCAAAGGCGGAAAAGCTGGCGCAAAATTCGGTTGGCGGCACCGTGTGCGACTTGGTGCCGATGCATGGAATGAAGGAAATGCGGGAAGCCGCCGGCCTTTCAATGAACGGAATCAGCAAGCACTACTACAAATATGAGAGCGAAACTTATACGCCCACAAAATCCACTTATCAAAACCTTTTGCTCAAAATGAAGCAAAAGGGGCTGGCGCACAGCCTTGATGTTTCGCAATTAAGCTTCATTGAGGTAGCATCAATCAAGGAAGGGTTTGAGGAAACGGTATACGATTTCAGCGTGCCGGAGACAAGGAACTTCGTCGCGGAAACAATTGTCGTGCATAATTCAACATTGGCGGATTCCCTCATCGCCGCTTCGGGATTGATGAGCGAGGAGCTCGCGGGCCAGCAGCGCGTGATGGATTTCGAGGACCAGGAGCAGGAGCGCGGAATCACAATCAACGCGGCGAACATTTCGCTGCTTTACAATTACAAGGGCACCGACCATCTGGTCAACCTCATTGACACCCCTGGCCATGTGGATTTCGGCGGCGAAGTGATAAGGGCGATGAGGGCGGTTGACGGCGTGATTCTGGTTGTTGACGCGGTTGAAGGCGTGATGCCGCAGACGGAAACGGTTGTGAGGCAGGCGCTGCGCGAATACGTGCGCCCCGTGCTTTTCATCAACAAGGTCGACAGGCTCATCAACGAGCTGCAGCTCACTGAACAGCAGATGCAGGAGCGATTCATGAAGGTCATTTCGCACGTGAACATGCTGATAAGGAAAAACGTGCCGAAGGAGTTCGAGGAAAAGTGGGCGGTGAAGGTTCAGGACGGCTCTGTAACCTTCGGGAGCGCGTACAACAAGTGGGCTGTTTCTGTTCCTCGCATGGCGGCAACCGGAATCTCGTTCAAGCAGGTTTATGAATATTTGAGGACCGGCAACCAGAAGGAATTGCCCAAGAAGAGCAAGCTCGCCGAAGCGATGTTTGAGATGATAATCGACCATTTGCCGAACCCTGTGACCGCGCAGGGCTACAGGATGCCGGTAATATGGAAAGGCGAGATTGAAAGCCCGGAAGGGAAGGCAATGAAGAACTGCGACGAGAACGGCGCTTTCTCGATGATGGTTACCGATGTCAGCGTGGACAAGCATTCTGGGGACATTGCCACGGGAAGGGTGTACAGCGGGAAGATTGCGAGGGCGATGAAAGTGAAGCTCATCGGCTCACAGAAGGAAGTGCAGACGCAGAAAATCGGCCTGTTCATGGGCGCGGATTTCGTCGAAGCGACAACCGTGCCGGCAGGGAACATTGTCGCGCTTGTCGGCCTGAAGGACGTTTATGCCGGGGAAACAATCTCTGACAGGGAAATCAACCCGTTTGAAAGCTTCATGACAGAGGTCGAGCCTGTGATTACTGTTTCGATTGAGGCGAAGAGCACCAAGGATTTGCCCAAACTCATAGAAGTGCTGAGGCAGCTCTCGAAGGAAGACCCGAACCTGCGCACAACAATCAACCAGGAAACGGGCGAGCACCTGCTTTCAGGAATGGGCGAGCTTCATTTGGAAATCAACCAGTACAGGATTGAGAAGCACCACAACGTGCCGATAACGGTTTCGCCGCCGATTGTCGTATATCATGAAACAATGAACAGGCCTTCGCCTAATTTGGAGTCGAAAAGCCCGAACAGGCACAACAAGCTCAAGATGCATGCCGAGCCGATTCCGCCGGAGATCCTTGACAAGCTCATCAAGAGCCACTTCGACGGAAAGGTGAAGCCGAAGGACAAGGAGAAGGCGGCGATGTTCCAGGAAATGGGCTTCGGCAACGACGTTTCCAAAAAAATCTGGGCCGTGCACAACCACTGCGTGCTCCTTGACGGCACGAAGGGAATCGAGGCGCTGCATGAAATCAGGGAGCTCGTGATACAGGGTTTCAATGACGCAATGGACCAGGGGCCGCTGGCCAAGGAGAAATGCTTCGGAGTAATGATTGTGCTTGGAGACGCCACTTTGCACGAGGACGCAATTCACAGGGGGCCGGCGCAGATGCTGCCGACAGTTACTAAAGGGTGCTACGCGTGCATGCTATCGGGCGACCCGGTGCTTTATGAGCCGAAGCAGCTTCTCACAATCACGGTTCCTGAGTCATTCCTCGGCGCCGTGAGCAAGGAGCTCGGCTCGAGGAGGACGCAGATTACCGAGATGAGGCAGGAGGGCGACTCGAGCATAATAATAGGGAAGGCGCCTGTAAAGGAGCTTATCGGGTTCTCAAGCGACATACGCGGCGCCACGCAGGGAAGGGCGCTGTGGACTGCGGAGTACGCGGGCTATGAGATGCTGCCGCGCGAGCTGCAGGCCGCAACCATCAAATCCGTAAGGAAGAGAAAGGGCATGAGCGAGGATATCAAGCCCGCGGGCCACTTCCTTGAATAAAATAATGGCCTTTTCGGGAAAATGGCACCCATAAAGTTTAAATGCACGGGCAACCAGGTTTGCGAGCAACTTTGTGCCCCGAACACCGAAGAAATAACAGGAACATGCGATGGATGGGTGTGCTGCGCCCCGGTGAATGCACGCGAACTGCTGGCGGAAAAGTCGCCGCAGGTATCTGCGCCGGAAATCCCGTTTGAATTGGCCATAGCGGTTGCACTTGCGGCGCTGCTGGCAATTGTCGGCTCACGCGGGAAATGAGGGAAATGCCTGAAGCCGC
>CAYJRH010000034.1:0-12295 GCA_964372565.1 uncultured archaeon | reverse complement strand
TTCGCCTCCGAATTCCGCTTCGGAACACGCGCAGAACGAAGTTCTGCGGTGCACCGCAAGCCCATGGTTTGCGTTGGAACGGAGCGCCAGTCTTCGGCAACGCAACCCTGCAGGTTGCGGTGCCGTCACAGGGCTTTGCCCTGTGAGGCCGGCGGATGCTCGCTCCGCCCGCAAAAGCATTGCTCCGCGTTTCAGGAGGAGGTGCCGTCAACCGTGGTGATGCAGCCGATTTTGTCCGCAAAATCCTTTATGTAATAGCAAAGCTTGCTGTCATCTGCATCAATCGCGTATTCTTTGTAGCAGTTGTTCCTTCCCGAGCCGTCAACGGGGAAATCTATGATGCAGTTGAATGTTTTCAGGCCGTCTTTAGCCTGCCTTATCGCGTCAATGCAGTCCTCCTTTGAGCTTTGCGTGACATAGTTGCAGAATTCGATTTCATTGGCCGTTGCCCCCATGTAGATGTAGCAGGAATTCCGGATGTTGGGGGTTGTGATGAACGGGCAGATTGTCCTGTCATCCTTGTTCAATGCGTATTCAAGATAGCAGTATTCCGCGGGCGGGTAAGGCAGTATAATGAGCCTTTCCTTTTTCATTTTCGAGCAGATGTCGGGCAGGCCCATTTCCTCGGCTATCGCCTCGAAGCACATGTAATATGATTCATCCGCTTTCACATACTCGCATATTGCCGGGTCGCGCTTCTCAAGCGCGGCGTCCGAGTAACACTCGTCCCTCGCCTGGAAATTATTGATCCTGATGCGGGTGCAGCTTCTCACATCCCCTGTTATTCCGGCAAGGTTGGCATAGCAAAGGTCTTTCAGGATTGGCTCGCCGCTGATTTGGCCGCAGGGCGCGTCGCTTTCCGAGTCCACGGCGGCGTTGTAATAGCACAGGTTCTGCCCGTTGTAGTCAGTTACATATCTGCATTTTTCCGCAGAAGGGATTCCCGCCAGTATTTTGTCGATGCACGGGGATATTTCGGCGTAAGGCAGGGTTTTGCATTCCTGTATGTCCTCGGTTTTCACAGCGTGCCATGCTATGCACGCATTCCGGATGCCGCTGTCCGCAATGGTTTTGCAGTTCACACCCGGGTCAGGCACGTTCTCCGCTTCCCTGAAACACGTTTCCATCCGGCCCTTGTCGATTAATTTAAAGCATTTCTCGCCCTCAAGTTTTGCATTTGCAGCATAGTAGCAGTTGTCCCTTGCATACCCTTCGCCGCTGTACCTTGCCCCGACCTTTTCGCAGAACGAATCGTCTTTTGCCAGACCCGCAACCTCGATGTAGCAAGCGTCCCTCTTTGTCTGGTCGAATATTTTTCCGCAGACAGCTTCATCCTTGTTGAGCGCCCCGACTTCCTTGTAGCACAAATCGCGCTTCTGGGTATCCGAGATTTCGGCGCAATGCCCCGCATCTTTGAAAAGGACAGCGATGTTGTCGAAGCACTCATTCTTCAAGGCAACGTTGGCGATTTTCCCGCAGGTGGATTCCCTGTTTATAATCGCGGCAATGTCATAAAAGCAGCGGTCCTTCGAGAGATAAGTGATTTTTTCGCAGGGGTAATCCAGCTTGTTGCCCTTTGCGAGGCCTATGATGCATGTGTCAACCTTCAGCTTTGTGCTCTCCTGCATGCACTTGTCGATTTGCGGGGAAATCTCGTTTATTTTCGGCTGGTCCACTATGTCAATGGCGCTTGGGCCGTTTAGGTCGATTATGGGCACGTTCGTATCCTGGCCGGGAAGCAGGGCTGAATTATTGTCTGCCGGATTTTTTTTCAGCGTGCAGCCGGAGAGCGCGAGGACGATTGCGGCAAAAATCAGGAACAATATTGCTTTTCCGGTATGTTTTGGCATTGTAGATTAAAGAGCCAATATTGTATATAATGCTTATTCTGGGCCCTTTCCATTGCTCTTTTGCCCCGTTGCCGCCTATTTTCCGCCCGCTGATGCGAGCGCCCAAACCCGCATTTTCCCGTCCGCGACTTCTGTGAGGCGCTCATCCACGAGCTTCCTGAGCTCCCTCAGGCTGATTTCATCCCGCACCTCGCTCCTTGTCCCCCTGTGCATTATCATCCTGCCGCCTTTTCCCATCCTGACCAATATCTCATGGTTTTCCCCTTCCTGCCCCTTCAACGCATTTTTCAAATGCCCCTTCCCCGCGGCCAGCCTCGATGCTACCTTCCTGCACTGCGCGGCATAAGCCTTCATTGGCTCCTCGACCGAATAGCGCACAGGCCTGTGGCTGGTTTTCTTCACAAGCCCAGCAACAATAAGCTCCCTCAAAACCACGTAAACCGTCGAGCGTGCCAAACCAGAGGCGCACGTGATTTCCTCGCCCCTGAGCGCCCCGCGCCAGAGCAGCCTGTAAACCAAAATGTGGTTTGCCGAAAGCTCGGGAAAGGCGTGCCTGTAAAACCCCCACAGCGATTCGGCTTCAGCGTTGTTGCCCAAAAAAACCCACCCAAAGACACGGGGGCCCGCGGTTAATATTGCTCGCGTTAAAGCGGAATCAACCGCTGCGTTGATTAAAAAGTGGGCAAAATATTTGATTGAGCGCCGCAGGGTGGACTTGAACATCGCCCTACTGGTTAACCTGCAAAAAGCAAGGCGCCCAGAGGTGGACTTGAACCACCGACCTACTGGTTAACAGCCAGTCGCTCTACCTGCTGAGCTATCCGGGCCTGAAGTTCGCAATACTAAACCTAGTTTCGGCAGCTTTAAAATACTTCATTTGGCATGCAATACCCCTGTTTTAAATATCTGAACATCGTTGGATTTACAGTTTTCAGGGTGTTTGAAGCATGGACAAGGAAGTGCCGAAAATCCTTTATGGCACCGCGATTTTCCTTCTCGTGCTTGTGAGCGCGGTCCTCCTCAGGGTTTCGGGCATAGTCGGCAAAAATTTCCTCGCCATAACCAGCCCCGAATCGCTCGCGGCATTTTTCATTTCCGCGCCGCTGGTTTTCCTCGCTGCAGCTTTGCCTCTTTGCTACGGCCTTGTTTCAATGCTTACGCATTCAAAGGGCAAGGCGTCAGTTTATGGAATAGCCTTGGGCGGGGCGGTGCCGGCCGCAGTTATTGCATTAATTATCTCGGGCTTCACATTCGAAAAAATCCTTCTCGCGGTTTTCTTCCTCATCAGCCTCGCGGTCGTGATAGAAACAAGTTACCTGAAAAAGGACGAGCTCAAGAAATATGTAACCTTCAGGACGGCTTCGGCTTCGGCAAAAGGCGCATTGCTGGTTGTCGCTGCAGGCCTCTTCATTTCAAGCGCCTCGATAGGGCTCGCCCAGAACGACCAGAACGTCAAGCTCTTCGGCGAAAAGGTGATTGAGCTCGCGTTCAGCCAAAAGTCCGGCAGCTCCGAGCTTGCCTCCGCGCTTGCGGATTCGCTGCTGAAATCGCAGCAGCTGACCCTCGCATCCATAATTTCAAGCGGCCAATACAAGCAAGTCGCGGCAAAAACCGATGCGGATTCACAGGCGTTCGCAGCGTACATGAATGCGTATGGGCAAGCATTGCAAAGCCCAGACACCAAACAGAAGCTCGTGCAGGAGCTCAAAAGGGCGAGTTCGAGCCAGGGCACGCCCATCACGTTCAAGCTTTTGCGCAGCCAGAGCCCCGCCATCGGATTCATCGCCGATTATTACTGGCTCATCAATGCGGCCGGCCTCACAACCATGTTTGTTTTCTTTGCGAACCTGCTCCTTTCAAACCTCGCGGGGCTTTACGCTGCGCTGATTAGGAAGGTGCTCGAGGCGGTTGAGGCGGAGAAGAACTCCGGCTCTGGCTGATTTGCCTCCCTGCATGCCCCAGCCGATGCCGTTTAAATCCTGCCATGCGCTCCTTAATACGGTGTAACTGATGAGGCTTTCTGGCCTGAGCAATCTTTGGGCAATGCTGAAATTCAGGACCTCTGAGAGAAAGAGGCCTTTCAAGCGGCTCAGGGTCCTCAGGAGGGCATGGGAGTTCGGCGGCAGGGTTGTGAACCCCGTAACGTTGGCGACCATTGCAAAGGACCGCGAAAGGATGGCAGCGCTCTCGAAGGGGAAAATGGTTTTTTACATTGGAAGGGGCAAGGCCCGCAGAAGAACGGTCCTTGACGTGTGGGCAAGGGGCGCGCGCCTGATAATGCCGTTTGAATTTTCAGGGAAATTATATTCGGCGAGATATGACCCGTTCGACAAATGCATAAAGGTTTTTGAGAGAACCGAATTTACTGAAGAAGCGCTGGAGCCTGAGCAGTTCGTGTCCGCGGCTCCAAACGATATGGGCCACCTGATTATGAATAAATTCGGGGCCACCGGCATCCCGTTGCTCCTGACAGTGCTGGCAAAGGAGCACGCCATCGCGGAAAATGGCTCCGCTATTGCGAGGAATGTTTTTTTGAAGAGGCTTCTCAAAACTTTCCAGCTTGCCGGATACAGGGTGACTGGCAAAAGGGCAATTGACGAAGAAACAATGGAGAAAATCAATAGGGCGGGGGAAAATGTGAGGCTCATCGGCGGGGATTACGGGAAAGCGGGAGTCATGAGCCATTCATATGACCTTGTGGCAGAAGACAAATCCTTTGATCACAACAACCTCGAAAAATTTCACCGTTTTGTAAGCTATGACCCGAAAAACAAAGAAATTAAATCCTATTACTATCCGCTATTAAAAAAATGAAGCGTGGACCCGCCCCCAAGTGGGCAAACTTCCGGCCGCCGCGTTTTATCCTGTTCCGTTTCTTGCTTCCGTTTGGTCCTTAAGCATTGGATGCAGAAGTTGCCGCTGCTGCCTTCCGGCCCTCGCGGGGTTCGCCCATGCAGGCAACCTTAAGGGACAGAAGGTCATGGTTGCGGAAAGGCGCAACGGCCATGGCAGGCCGCCCCAAGGGCTGCGGTCCCGGCTGAAGCGGATTTTGCCGGCAACAGGGAGCCGCTGCTTCCCCGACCTGGTCCACGATTAATTATCGGCTGGCAAGTATTTAAAGCCGAGGTTGAAGTGTTCGTCAAGCCTTTTTCAAGGGTAAGTGTCTTGCGTTGCCGCTTGCATTGGGCTTTTATTTTGCTTTGGCGTGATTATCCTGTGGCTTGAATGGTTGCAGCAAAACGCAGGCGTCGCAGAAGAAAACAATCGGCATCCTGGCAAAGGAAGCCGCAAGGATACGGACAGGCCTTCAGGAATACCTCGGCGATTTGGAAATGTATTCCAAGCCCGAGTTTTGGGAAGCCGTGAACGAAACAATTGAAAACAGGGGCAAAAGTTTTCCCTCCGCCAAGGCGCTTCTCAAAGAGCTCGATGGGTGATGCCCCACTTGGTTTTCCGTTCTGAGCGGTTCAAATAAGCATTATTGTGTTGCGGCTAAACTGGTTTTTCCTTTGCTATCCCAAGCGGGTCCTGCATGTAGTCGACAACTATTTCTATTATCCCCCTCACAACCTCATTGCAATTTTTAAAAGAAATTTCGTCAAGCACTTCTATGCCTTTTAGCCTGATTGCATCGCTTATGAGCGCATGCACAAACGATTGTGTTGCAGAGTTCACATTTTCAAAATCCAAAACCACCGCATTTCCATTGTCAAGTGCCGGGAGTATTTGATTTACCCTTATTTGTTGTGCCTTGTCCTTGTCTTCTGCGAACTCGCCGACCTCATTGAATATTTTTACAGTCAGTTCTCCGCTCATATGAATTTCGCCTTCTTGAATCTTGCTTTCGCTTTTTCTTTAATGTCCAGCCTGTAAACGTTACGGATAAGTTCAAGCAGTTCTTTAAAATTCTGCGTTTGTTCCAACGAGATGTCCACACCAACCGCAGTCCCTTGCCAGTATGGCAGGTCGTCCCTTACCGAATGCTTGTCTTTATATGGGTCTGCGTTTAATGCTATCTTCTTTTTGGCTTCGGTTTTCAGAAGCTTGTATGTGCTTTTTCCGCTGTAAATGAGGAAAAATTCCCTGTTCACTTTTGCAATTGACTTAATAAAAAACAGTCCCGCGCCCGCGTTTGATGGCGTTCCGCCAATTTTTGATGTTGTCCCGGTGATTCCCGGTGTAAGGGCAAGTTTAATCGCATCTTTGTCATTTTGCACAGAATAAGATTGCATGATTGTTTTCTTTATCCCCAATCCTGTGTCCGCAACCCCAACTGATACTCGGTTGCTTTTTTTAAAAAATTGTGCGCAGGCAATGGCTCCATTTTTGGAGCTTGAGTGCTCGAACACATTCCTGACGAGTTCACTTACAATGTATTTTATTGGCTCTGCCTGGTTTGGAGTTGTGTGAAGCAAAGGGCCCACATTTTCAATAAAAACCTTCAGCTCTTCAGAGTTTTTTATGTTGGCAATCGGTATGAAGCGCCCTGCGGGTTCGTGTTTGTGGACATTGACCTGTTCTTCGGCATCCAGAAATTTGAATAGCCCCATACTTGCCAAATAATTGAGTGATTTTGCGCCCAACCCGCTGCAGATTATTTTTCCCCCGGTTAATTTGACTTCTAATCCAAGTGAAGCTACCATTGAAATGGCGATAGGGTGCACCCATACCCACTTTTCATTGAATGTGATGTCCAGTTTGTTTCTTTCATCCGGAGAAAATGACGCTAAAAACGTGTGAAGGTTTCCTAAAAAAGCACTATTTGGCAGATGCATTTTCATAAGTAAATATCGACTCCTGTCGTTAATAAAAATCATTCTATTTACCGGGAATCCCGGTAAAATTTCAAAAATTAAGGAAAAATAACGCTTTTTAGAATTATAGCTAAAAGTTAACAAAGTCTTAACAATCCCTTAATACATCTAATTAATGTTTAATACGCCGCTTTTCTGATATGGCGTTCTGTTAATCTTTTATTAACATTTTTCAGGAAATCACTTCAAAATTAACGCTTTTATCGGTTAATTTCATCGCTTCGCGTCGAATTTTTGAAACGGGGTGTTATAACCGCCCTTTTCCGAAAACGGAACGTATATAAAGGACCTTGAGCGTAATAGTAAACGAATCTTTTATTTTTAGCCAACTGATTCGTCTTTATCAGAAGGGGTGAACTTGATGAAGTCTTTGATAGAAAACGCAGTAGTGCCATCTACTGACAGGAAAGAGGAGAAAATGGAGGAATTCGGCACTCCCAAAATAATGGTTGTGGGCGCAGGCGGAGCGGGATGCAACGCGGTCAACAGGCTCGCAAACATGAACATTGCAGGGGCGCAGCTTATCGCAGTAAACACCGACAAGCAGCATCTTGCAATAATCAACGATGAGATAACAAAAATCCTCATCGGCAAATCAGTAACCCGCGGGCTGGGCGCAGGCGGATACCCGGAAATAGGCGCAAAGGCCGCAGAGGTTTCAAGGGCTGCGCTTGAGGAAGTCCTCAGCGGAGTCGACATGCTGTTCATCACAACAGGAATGGGCGGCGGGACAGGCACAGGCGCGGCGCCGATAATCGCGAAAATTGCGAAGGAGCAGGGCGCAATAGTGATTGCAATGGTCACATACCCTTTCGCGCTTGAGAAGGCAAGGATGATAAAGGCAGAGGAGGGAATCGCCGCTTTGCAGGAAGTGACAGACACCGTTGTCGTAATAGACAACAACAGGCTTGTCGAGCTCGTCCCGAACCTTCCGATACAGGACGCGTTCAAGGTAGCCGACGAAGTAATTGCGAGGACTGTCCGCGGAATAACCGAGACAATCACGCAGCCATCGCTGATCAACCTTGATTACGCGGATGTGCGCGCAGTGATGACCAACAAAGGATTGTCCGTCATCGCGGTAGGCGAGAGCAAATCCGTAAACAAGGTCGAGGAAGTCTGCGAGGACACGCTCAAGAACGCGCTGCTCGACGTAGACATCAACGGCGCTGTCGGCGTGCTCATCCACATTACAGGGGGCCCCGAGCTGACTTTGGGCGAGGCGAATGCAATCGGCACGAATCTCACTGAGCATATAGACCCCAAAGCAGCGGTAATATGGGGCGCAAGGGTTGACAACACGTTCGAGAACAAGATTGAGGTAATCGCAATCTTCACCGGCGTGCACAGCCCATACATCAAGGCCGGCCAGCCCCAGAAAACCGCGTCAAGGGGCAAGGACATAGGGCTCCAATACATGTAAGTTTTCACAAAATGCAAAAGGGGTTTTTCCCTTTTGCTTTTTTCTGTTTTTTTCAATTTTTTAAAATCAAATTAGCAGCGGCAGCGCGTTCACGAACAACAAAAGCAGTATGATTGTCAGCAGCGCCCTGCTGATGATTCTCTGCGTCTCCTCCTTCGGCTTCTTCAGGAAGCCGAAGTACTCCGAATAAATTATTTTGCCCATCCTCCCGCCGTCGAAAGGGTTCATCGGCAGGAAGTTTATTGACGCGACAAGGAAGTTCAAAAGGAAGAGCCAGTAAAAGAAATCCGTGAAGAACGCCACTGCAAAAATGTAGTTCGGGAACGATTCAGGAATCTTGTAATCATCATTCCTGATATTTTCCGGCCTGAACCCGAACTGCCCCATTGCGTTCGGGGCAAGAGTCATCGTCACCGCTGTCCCGTTCCTGTCAAGCACAAATGTTTTCCAGGAAAATTTGTCCTTCTGCAGCGCGTTGTAAAGGTCCTGAAGGTTTGCAATTGCGGCGCCATTAATGTATTTTATTTCATCTCCAGATTTCATTGCCCCGAATGCAGAAGACGCATAAGTGCTGCCGCAGAACTCGGTGTTCTCAAGCACGCTGTTGACCTTTACTCCGGACACAATGTTTTTCTGCAGCCCGGGGTAAAGGGAATCAGTCAGCGGGCCGACCGCCGCGAGCGAGCCCGCGAGGACAACGCCCGCAATCGCCATCAGAGCAAGGTTCGCCATCGGCCCCGCCGCCAAAAACCCGAGGAGTTTTTTCTCGTCAACAGTTTTGAGTTCGTTCTCGTCCGGCTCCACAAATGCGCCAATCGGCAGCGGGCCGAATAAAAGAACGCCTGTTGACTTGACTTTGAACCCGTGCCTCCTTCCGACAATTCCATGCATGCCCTCATGCGCGAGCAAAATGATTAAGAGTGAAATCCACGCGTGCAAAGGCGGAGTTATGGGCACTCCCGGAATCTCAACGCCGGGAATGAGTGGCGCAACTCCGGGGCAGCTTTTCACCCCAATCAAATATTTCGCAACGATGTCCCAAGCCTGCAGCAGCAAGGAGAACAGCGTGAACCCTGCGAGGCCCGAAAGCCCGAAAGATGCCGCGAGCAGCGGGAAGGCGCTTCCAATGAGCACGCTTGTGGAAAGCCCGCGGTTGAGGAAAATGTCGACGCCGTACATCAATCCTGTGAGCGCGGCAAATGAGGCAAGGAAAAGCCCCATTCGTTTTGCGCGCGGCAGCTTTCTTCCATAAAGGAAGTCAACAGCAAGCGCACCGAACCCGAAGACCAGCCCGATTGCAGTGAAAGTGTCAAGGAAACGCCCGTACTTTGCCATTCTGTCAAAGAACGGCAAAGGTTTTTGTGTCTTTATGAGGGAAATGACGAAATATGTGTCCGCTTTCGCGTATTTTTTGATGAGGAAGGTGACAATCAGTGAAATCGCAACGAAAACGAGCAGGATTTGCCAAAAGGACAGTTCCATCAGATCACCGGTTCATGTTCAGCCGCAGGAAAGCGGCTCTTTTAGGGAATCAACGCTTAGTTTAGTTTAAAATAGGTGTTCTTACCACAGTAATATTGCTAAGAATGCCTTTGCAAAGCGGTGAAACATCATGTCTGGAGGAGCAACCGAAGCCAAGCGCCCCGGCACTTACGACGTTTACGATTACGTATTCTCAATTGAGGAGCAGCTGCGCAGCCTCCAGACGGAAAAGCAGCTCACCTCAGCGCGCCTCACCCAGATACAGCTCGAGCTTGAGCGCACGAAGCGCGAGCTGAACGAGCTCAAGAACCCCCCTTTGCTGGTCGGGATAATCCACGAGATCATGCCTGACGGCAGCGTGATTGTGAAGCACAGCAACGGCATGGAGTTCCTTGTGCGCGCAATGCCCGGGCTTGAAAACTCGCTCGACCCGGGAAAAAGGGTTGCAATGAACCAGCGCAGCCTTGTCATTACGGAAGTCTTCCCCGAGAACAAGGACTGGCGCGTTGGCGCAATGGAAGTCATAGAGAAGCCGAAGGTCACTTTCGAGCAAATCGGCGGCCTTGAAAGCGAGATAACAGAGCTCGAGGAATCCGTCATACTCCCGCTGACAAAGCCCGAATCTTTCGAAAAGCTTGGCATCGTGCCGCCCAATGGCGTCCTGCTGCACGGCCCTCCCGGAACAGGAAAAACCATGCTCGCGAAAGCGGTTGCAAACAAGACCCAGTCAACCTTCATTTCGCTTTCCGGCGCCGAGCTTGTGCGCAAATACATCGGCGAGGGCGCAAAACTCGTGAGGGATTTGTTCAAGTTGGCAAAGGAAAAGAAGCCTTCCATAATTTTCATTGATGAAATTGACGCTGTCGGCTCGCACAGGTTCGCAACCGCCAACGGCGACCGCGAGGTCCAGCGCACAATGATGCAGCTCCTCGCGGAAATGGACGGCTTCAATGATGTCGAGGGCGTGAAGATAATGGCGGCAACCAACAGGCTTGACATGCTCGACCACGCGCTGCTGAGGCCCGGAAGGTTCGACCGCGTGATTGAAGTGAAAACCCCGAGCAGGGAGGGGCGTGTCAAGATTTTCGGCATCCACTCCGCAAAGATGGCGATTGACAGTGCCGTTGATTTCACGGAGCTCGCCGGCCTCACCGACGGATTTACAGGCGCTGACATAAAGAATGTCTGCACCGAAGCGGGAATGTTCGCGCTGCGCCAGAACAAGGTCAAAATCGGGCTGAAGGATTTCAACGACGCGATCCAGAAGGTTTCCAAGGCGCCGCTCGATGCCGAGAAGCCGAACGAAAGGATGCTGGCGTGAGCCGCAAAACGCGCTTTTCGATAGGCTTAAAATACCTTAATCAGAATACTCTGAATACTATGATTAAGGTCATTAAGCTCAGGACTGCCTCAATGAATGACAGGGGTCAAATAGTCATCCCGGAGGACATGCGAGAGTCCATGCACCTTACCAGCAAGGACACGCTTGTATTGATAGAAAAGGGCAACCAGATAGTCATAAGGAAGGAGTCCGACATTGCCGAGCAGATTGAGCAGGAAGAAGAATTCTGGAAAATGCTTTCTGCAGAATCCATGAAGCGCGCATGGGGCAAGGAAGACTCTGTCTGGGACAAAATAGCCAAAGGGGAAAAATAATGCGGCAACGCGACATTATTTTCATAAAGTTCCCCTATTCCGACCTATCCTCCGCCAAATTCCGACCCGCATTGGTGGTTTCCAATGATAAATACAATTCATCCAATGACGACATCCTTATGTGTGCCATTACATCAAATCTCGAAACTTCCGAATTTTCCCTGATTTTTTCCGGAAATGATGTTGAAGAAGGGAAGTTTCCGATAAGGAGCAAAATCCGTGCCGACAAAATAATGCTGATAAGCAAATCGCTCGCGTCACGCAAAATCGCGACATTAAGCAGGAAAAAATTCTCAGAAACAACCGCTTTGATAGCCAAATTGGTAAAGGGATGATGGGGCAGGGATTTCATTGCGCGAGCTTCAAATCATTCACGAGCTTGATGTCAATCGCTGCGAGGCACTGGGAAATATTTTTGCAGTCCTGTGCTGTGGGCGTTGTTCCAGCCATGTATCTAGCACCCCAAACCTTCGCCTCCGACTTCACTTTTTCAAACGCGTTTAGCCCATCAGGAGCAGTTACAAAATAATCGTGGAATACTATTCCGTCATTTTCCTGTTCAGATTCCGATATTATCAATCCGCCATAAGTAACATCTCCCGCAAAATAATAGTAAGGGACGCTTGTCGGTTCCCCTTTTTTAATCCAGATATTTTCGCCATCGGCTTTCATATTCGAATAGTCCATCAAATATAACTGCACTTTATATCCCGTGAGGACTTCCAATTTTGCAAGTCGGATAGCCCAATCTTCTGAAGATTGGATTTCTTCTTTTGGAACCTTTGCGATAATGTAAAGAGAATTGCCCGGTGAAACATCAACATAATTGACTATGTCATTAACTCTCTTATATCCGTCAGCAGGTGATAGGAGCTCGAAAACCGTTGTTCTCGCCGCACCTTTATACAGTACAAAATAATCTTTTCCAGCTTCTGCAAATACCAATGGATAACTAACCATTAAAGCTATTGCAAACAAAACAATGAAAGCTAATTTCTTGTCCCTCAACCCGAACACCATCTCAATATAAATTAGACTTATCTTTTGAATTTAAATGTTTGTTTGCAGTG
>CAYJRH010000033.1:0-12364 GCA_964372565.1 uncultured archaeon | reverse complement strand
AAGCTGGGAAAGGGAGTCGAACCCTCCTAGCCCGCTCGCCGCCAAACTTTTTCTTTTTCTTTGGAAGAAAAAGAAAAACTTTGATGAAAAAGAAAAAGAAATCTCGTTCTCTTTCTTTTCCCAAAAGGCTTTTCTTTCTCTCCGAAGAGAAAGAAAAGGCTTTCTGCAGGCGGGTACATAACCGCTCTGACATCCCAGCGGCCTTTTTCTTTTTCTTTGGAAGAAAAAGAAAAACGTCGACGAAAAAGAAAAAGAACGGAAATAGTTAAAAGCTCGACCAAAAAAGAAAAGGGCCCGCAAATCGTTAAAAAGCTTGGTTTAGCGCTGTGCAGGGCATGTTTTTATCGTTTTCATAGCCTCTTTACTTCATGAAAAGGCCTGTTTTCCGGCTCATTGCCGCCATGACCCTCGACGGCAAAATCGCCAAGCATTCGCACCACATGGCCGATTGGTCATCAAAGGAGGACAAGGGTTTCCTGCACAGGATGCTTGACAAGGCCGATGTTGCCATTGTGGGCAACAACACCTTTGAAACCGCGAAAAAGCCGCTCTCGAAAAGGAACTGCATCGTGTTCACGCGGTCAGTAAAAAATCCTGAGCAGCGCGGTGAAAACCTGGTTTTTGTGAACCCCGCAATCACGGGCATTGCCGAATTTTGCAGGCGGCATTCATACAATAAAATCGCGGTGCTCGGCGGCGCAAAGGCATTCGGCTATTTCCTTGCGCATGGCCTCGCTGATGAGATATTCCTGACAATAGAGCCGCTCGTTTTCGGCGCGGGCATCCCGCTGTTGGATTCTGGGGATTATGAAATATCATTCAGTCTCGTTTCTGTAAGGAAGCTGAACAAAAAGGGTTCGCTGCTTTTGCACTACAGGAAAAGGTGAGTCCGTTGCTCCGCGCGGTCATTTTCGACTTGGATGGCGTCATTGTCGACACAATGAACCTGCATTTCGAGGCCGCGGAAGAAGTGCTGAATGAAGCCGGCGCGAACGTGACAAAGGAGGGCCTGAAAAAGTTCGACACAACGCGCTCGAGCGACGCGTTCAAAAAAATTCTTGAAGGAAAGAGCGAAGGGGAAGTGAAAAAGCTTGTCGAGGAAAAGTACAGGCGCCTTTCAAAAATGGTCCCGCGCCTGAAGCCCTACCCGGGCTTCAATGGTTTATTCGCCGCGGTTTCAGCAAAGCACAAAACCGCCGTTGTTTCAAGTTCTGTCCGCTCCTTTGTCGAATCAGTGCTTGCCCACATAGGGGTCAGGGGGAAAATTTCCGCGGTTTTCGGCGGTGATGATGTTCCTGCCGGCAAGCCAAGCCCTGATGGCTATTTGATGGCGGCAAAAGCGCTCAAAGTCAAACCGGAGGAGTGCCTCGTTATCGAGGATTCTATTTACGGAGTGATGGCGGCAAAGCGCGCCGGAATGAAATGCGTTGCAGTCACAAACACTTACGGAAAAAATTTCCTCCTTGACGCGGATTTCATTGTGGATTCTCTTGAGGGGCTCTCATTGGAAAAGCTGGAGGCGCTGTTCAGTGCTTGAAGCCGTCATTTTCGACTTTGACGGGATAATAGTAGACACCCCGACATATTACTTCAAGCACATGCGGGAATATTTCCGCAAAATAAATGTGCATGTCACCGATGAGGACATTTCCGGGCTTGTCGGCCTCACTTTCGCGAAGAAGCTCGAGCACATAAACAAGAAGTATGGGGTGGAAATCGAGCGCGAGCCTTTTGTGAGCGAAACTTCAGGCGCGATGATGGCGGAAATGGAAAAGTCGCTGCTCATTGACGCGCATTTGGATGCGCTCCTGAAGGAACTGTCCAAAGCGAAAATTGTGATGGCGATTGCATCGAACAATTCTGCCGAGAACATCGATTTTTTCCTGCAGCGCCTTGGCATTGCGGGGCATTTCTCCGAGATTATTGCGTATGCGGACGTGGGGAACCACAAGCCCGCCCCTGACACTTACCAAAAAGCGGTTGAATGCCTTGGAGCAATGCCCCAGAACTGCGTTGCAATCGAGGACACTGTTGTGGGCGTGGAATCCGCCAAATCAGCCGGCCTGAAATGCGTGGCAATGCCGAATAAATTCACAACCGCCCATAATTTCGAGGGGGCAGATTTCGTGATTAAGAGTTTTGCCGAGCTGGATTTGAAAAAGCTCAGGGAGCTGGTTTCATGAAAATAGGCATATTCTCCGACACCCATTTGGGTTTTGGCGAAAAAGGGGAGAGGTATGATGAATCCTTCGGCAACCTTGTGCAGGCGATAAATCTCTGCATCAGCGAAGGCGCCGATTTCATTGCCATTGCGGGCGATATTTTCGACGCGCCAGTGCCTTCGCACGACACCCTTTACAGGTCAATGGTTGCCTTTGCCGCAGCTGAGAAAGGCTCTTCTGCAGCATCATTTGCCTTTGAAAAAAACGGCGAAACCAAAAATCTGAAATTCAACTGCATCCCTATTCTTGCGATCCACGGGAACCATGAGTACGCGGGAAAGGACACCCGCACAGCGCTGGATGTGCTCTCTGTCTCAAACTGCGTTTTTTACTTCCACGCAGGAAAAATCATTGCTGAGAAAAATGGCGAAAAGTGCGCGGTCTTCGGCCTTGGCGCGGTTCCTGAAAAAAAGGCCCTTGACGCGCTCCATCACTGGGCCCCAAGGCCTGAAAAAGGGGCGTCCAACATACTCATGACCCATCAGGGCTTCAAGGAGTTCATGGCCATCGAGGATGACATGATAGCAACGCTCTCGCTTGATGACCTGCCCGAGGGCTTTGACCTGTACGTGAACGGGCACCTACATTGGCAGCAGGAGCACAAGGTCAAGGGCGGCATTTTCCTCCTCCCGGGCTCGACAATCGCCACTTCGATAAAAAAAATCGAGGCCGGCCAGAAAAAGGGCGTGCATTTCTTCGACACCGCGGCAAAAAAAATCTCTTTCGTGCCATTCGAAAATCAGAGGGCCGCGTTCTATTTCAAATCCGATTTCAAGGGTGCGGAAGTTGGTGATATTGCGGCATGGTGCAGAAAAACAATTGACGGGTGCCTTGCTGCCAAGCACTCCATGAAGCCCCTCATCAGGCTCAACCTGAAAGGCACTTTGAAGAAGGGGCTTTCCCATTCGGATGTGAACCTCGCCCCGCTGATTGAAGAATATTCCGGCCATGCCATCCTCTCGGTTTCAAAGAATTTTTCTTCGCTTGAATTCTCGAGGAAAATCGCCGATTTGAGGGAGATGCAGCGCTCGAAGCTCTCCATTGCCGCAATGGGGCTGGAAATCCTTGAAAAGAACCTCAAAGAAACCGATTTCGGTAAAGAAATTTCCGCCTCCGAGCTCCTGGATTCGCTTGCGGAAAGCGACTTGGAAAAGGCGCTCTCGCAGGTTACAAAGCGCTAGGCCCCTTTTAAGTATTCCGAGTAATCCACAACGCGCTTCAGCGCCTTTGCCGCAATGCTCGGGTAGTTGAATGTCGTGAAGCCCTCGCGCTCCATCTTGTCAAGGAATTTTTCGGTGAAATCGCTCCCTATTGCGACAACCATTACCGGTTTCGTGATTTTTCCCATGGGCTTTGAAAGGCCGGAAAGCTTCGCCGCCTCCAGGCTTGGCAGGTTGAAAAGCACCAGCACCATCAGCACATCGACGTTAGGGTCCTTGTGGCACGCTTTTATTGCGGTGAGGTAACGCTCCACATCCGCATCACCAATGAGGTCCAGCGGGTTCCCGATTGTCGCTGTCGGCATTTCCTGCCTCAGCTTCTCTGCCGTGGGGTGGGATAGCTCCGCAAGGGTGAGCCCGTTGGCAAGCACCTGGTCGGCGGTCACAATGCCGAATCCCCCCCCGTTTGTGATTATCTGCACCCTTCCGCCCTTCGGAAGCGGCTCCCTTTCGAGGAACTTCGCGATGCTGAACAAGTCCAGGATGTCATCCGCCTGTATTATCCCTGACTGCATGAATGCCGCGTCATAAATCTTCGAGGAGCCTGCCATCGAGCCAGTATGCGACGCGGTTGCCTTGCTCGTTTCGTCGTGCCTCCCGCCTTTAAGGACAATGATGGGCTTCTTTTTCGATATCCTTTTCGCTGTTTCAAAGAACTTGCGGCCTTCCTTCGCGCCTTCAAGGTACATTGCAATGACCTTTGTGCCCCTGTCTTTCCCGAAATACTCAAGCAGGTCGGATTCATCCACATCCATCGCGTTGCCGTAGCTCGCGAACTTGTTTATGCCGAACTCCTGCGTCGAAATCCAGTCAAGGATCATCGAGCCGAGCGCGCCGGACTGCGAGATGAACGAGAGCGTGCCTTTCTTCGGCTCCTTCATCCTCGACCTCTCAAAGAACGTCGTGTCGACCTTTGTGAAATTGTTCAGCACGCCGACGCAGTTCGGCCCCATGACCCGCGTATCCGGGTACTGCGTGATGAGGCCGGCGATTTTTTGGGTGTGCTCCTTTTCCCCTGTTTCGGAGAAGCCCGCGCTGACAATTATCGCCGCCTTTGTTCCGAGCTTCATGCATTCCTCGAGCACCTGCGGCACGAACTGCGCGGGAAGCGCAATCACCACCAGCTCAACCGCCTGCCCGATTTCAGAAACGGTTTTGTACGCCTTTATCCCCTGTACCGTTTCATGCTTGAGGTTCACTGGGAAAAGGCTCGAGAGCCTCGCGCTCTTCATGTTCTGGAAAATCGTGTGCCCGATTGTGCCGGGGGTTTCCGAGGCGCCGATAACCGCAACGGTCTTCGGCGTGAAGAAGAATTCGATTGACCTGTGCCTTGGCATAACCAAGGAACAGCGGTTTTTCTTATTAACCTTTCACAGGAGGCTTTTTATTCCCCAAAATCACCAGTAAGCAATATGAAGCCGAAGCGACTTCCCATATCAGGCGATAATTACCCTGCATACGCTGCCAGTGGAAAGGGGTTCCACCTGCTTTTTCCCCTCAGGCTCTCGCCAAGCGGCAGGAGGACCCACGCTGCGACGCAGGGCCTCTATCAGGCGGTTGAGGCCCATGTGCTTGAAAATCCGAAGCAGCGCCTGCCTGCCGGTGAATTCAAGCGCCGCTTCGGTGTGGACAAGACCACTGTCGGCAAAATCGCAAGGCATTGTGCAGTGCACCACGGCCTTGGCACAAGGCCTGCTGGCGGGGTGCCTCCCGCGCAACTCGGAGGCCTTGGCCGCATCTATCCCTTGATTGAGAAGTTCTATGCCTCGGCGCGGAGGAAAAGCAGGGTTTCGGTTTACGCTTTGGTAAAAAGAATCGCAAGGGAAACAGGTTTTGCGATAAGCGTCCAATCCATCACAAAAAAGCTTGCAGAGCTTGAAAAGAAAAACCAGAAGGGGCTGAACATTGATACCGCAGGTTTGGTGCAGGCCAGGCATTACTTGAATGTTGACGATATTGTGCAAAAGCTGGCCAAGGGGGGATAATCGCGAAGAGGCTATAATGTATGAGCGGAAAAAAGTGCGTGTTGCCCAGGCGGGCTAAAGCAATGCCCGCCCCAAGCCATCCGTGGGGTTACGGCAGGTAGTCCTCTTCCTTGATTTTCTGCGGCACGTACTCTTCGGTAATGAACCTGATGCCTTTCTTGCTCAGCGCCTCGAGCTCTAGCTTCACGGCCTTCTCGCGCATGTTCGAGAACTCCCGCTTCCAGTCCTTGTGCTGGAACCATTCATAGCCCTCCATCTCCTTCAGCCTCTTCACATCGAGCTGGTTGAGCTTGATGGTAACCTCTTTCGGAATCTTGAACTTCTCCACATCGCGCGTTGTCAGGCCTATGAACTTCGCTGCGGGAGTGGCAAGCTTCTCCTCCGAGTATGAAAGCGATATCGAGCCCTGCTTGATTACAGAGTAAATGTACATCCCCCACGGGTCGGCATCGCACAGCACGAGGAGCGGCAGCTTGAACTCCTTGTTCAGGCGCTGCGCGAGCCTCCTTTCGCCCCTGCCTGGCTGGCCCCTTCCTGTGAGGATGATGCAGTTGTGATTCTTCCAGAACTGGTCCTCGTTGAACCTCCTCCACACCGCGTCCTTCTCTATGAACAGCACGAATTCCGCGTTGACTTTCTTGAACTCGATTTGGTCGGGCTCGACATTCGAAGGCACGCTCCATCCGCCGGAACCCATTTTTGAGAGGTCGATGCTGTCCTTGCCGTCGCGCAGCTGGACATCGCCGGCGATTATCCCTTTTGCCGAAGCCGCGAGGTGCAGCTCTTCCCTCAGCAAATCAAGCGATGCCTCGATGTCCTCGATGCACGGGTCGGAATTGTGCAAAAGCATCAGGCCTCTTCCCCCTATGAAGTTTTGCACAGGCTTTACGGTGAAATCCACCGTATATTCAGGCACATCCGCACGTTCAATTGATTTTATCTTATCCCAATAGATGTCTGATTGCAGTATTTCCTGCAATTGCTCCGTATATGCATTGCCGCTCGAACCGAATGCTGTGATTATTTTTGAGAGCATCGGCCTGCTGGTGCCAGCATTGCCCTTAATCTGATTGAAATTAAGCCCTTTATGGATTTGCCCACTAAGACTTATGGTTTCCCTTGCCTTTTCTATAATTTCCGTTATGCCGGGTATCCTGTCGCTGGATTGTGCTGTTGGCTTTTCAAACATGCGACTATAATCGCCGGTAGTTTTTGAAAGTTCCTTTGAATAATCCCTATTGCCGACCCTTACTTCATAAGCCGTATGGGACGGGGCATTTTTTGCGTATTCGTAAATATTTGCGAACAGCCCTTGCCGCAGGAGAAGGAATGTTATTCCGTTCACAAGCTTTTCGCTTGTGGTGTGGAATCTTATCTCAAACCTTGCCCCTCTGCTGCCATCCCCTTTTCTAAAGCTGTAGAGGAAAGCTCGTATGCACTCAATAGGGGCGTCAAGCATTGCATTGGGTATTTCCTTGTCCCATGCCTTTTCAAATTTGAGACCGATTCCGTATTCAAGTATCTTTTGCAATATGTCGTATCCTGCATTAATTACAAAGGTGCCGTCCTTGCGTGCAAGCAGTTTTTTTGAGGAGCATTCCCCGAAAGACGCCTCAAATGCCCCCCTGAATTCTCCGAGGAATACTTTTGATTTGTTGCTAATCGAGATTCTTTTTTCTGCCCTTTTCCTCTCAACTGTTTCAAGGCATCCTTCGCTTAGCAGTGACCCAAGCACAATCCCCAAGTTCCTGTCTTTTTGCACAATTGGCTTATAACAGTTCCTTCCGCCCTTGCCTGATATTCTGATAGTTTCGAGAAGGTCATCGATTTTTGGGTTTGCTGCCTTTATTAATCCAATTGGCAAAGTTTTCCAATGCCTCCAGTTTGCCGTAACATCGCTCCATGTATTTTTGAAGCCCATTTTTCTTATTGTTTCCTTTAGTTTTTCCTTCCCTATTCTTGACAAAATCTCATTTATTGTTTTTGCATCGGACTTCAAATAGATGTTTTTGGCCTGTTCTTCCGGGGCATTTTTTATGATTGAGTAAATGATGTTTATCGGCTCTTTATTTTCCGAAATTTCAATTCTCCTTGGCAGCGCAATATAATCGCCTGCCTTGAGGTCTTTTGCAGGCACCGAAAGAGGCGAGCCATTGCTCGCAGTAAAAACGCTGTGCGATTTTGTAACCTTTACAGTCCTGCCCGAACTTGTGGTTATTTTCACGGTTTCGTTTGGCGGGTGCACAATTATGTACTGGCTTTCGAATTCCATTATTTTCTGCTTTTCATTAAACCCCGCAACCTTTATTCCCTTTACTGAAATTATTTTCCTCCCCGGTTCGTCAACTTCCACGAGTCCATTCTTGACGGCGAATTGCACGACTTCATCGGCGGTTGTTAGCTTTAGCTCGCCGTTCATTCTCACAAGTATTGTTTCATCCGGGGTTATGCTCTCGCCCTGCTCCTCAAAAGTGTTTTCATTGGTGCCCTCAATCGTGTGCTTCAGCGCGTAGTACAAATCCCTGATGCTCACCGTCGCCTTGGATTCTATCACTTTCTTTATTTCGGATGCCACGAGCACGGTCTGCATGAAGCGCCTGCTGTGCGCAACGTTCAGGAACTGCCTGTCGCTCACCTTGTCCCCGAGCTTTATCGTCCCTGTCTTCTTGTCGAAGAAAATGTTGCCCAAAGTCCTGACAGGCACCTGGTAAGTGGGGTTTTCGCCCTTCTCAATCTGCTTCAGCAGCATCGTGCCTATGTCGTCAAGCTTCCTTATCACTTCCTTGTCCCTTTCCTGCGCCATTTTCATTCACCTCCGACCTGCTCGTCGGAAGGGAGCGCCCTGTCTTCGCCTTGTGGCTCGACAGGCCTTGCTTCGCATTTCCGCAGCAACTCTATATCGCCAATCATTTCATTCACCTTCCGCCTCGCCGCCGATGGGGCCTTTTGCCTTCGCCGCCTTCTTCTCGGCCTCCTTCTTCTCCTTGGCTTTGCGCCTTTCATAATTCTTCTCAATTTCGTCTTCCGAGGCTTCACCCTTTGCCTCGGCCTCCTTCTCGCGCTGCTCCTCGAGCTTCAGGTGCTTCAGCACAAGGGCATGCAGCTTCTCCTCGACATCATTCCTTTTCCTGCCCGTGAGCTCCGCAACCGCGAGCGCCACTTCTGTGGCGTACTTGTAGAACATTTTCTTCTTGGCTTCCTTCTCGGCCTGCCTCCTCATGCGGCCGACATAAGTGTATATTTTCCTTCCGGTTTCCATGAGCGCGAGCCTGAGCTCCTCCATTATCTCGTCCTCGTCGCTTATGGCTTGTTTGCCAGTGCTCGTGTATGGTATGTGCACGGAGATAAGGTTCACAAAGATTGTGAGCGGCGCGTTCTCATAATCCTTCATCCCGTACCTCTTCCAGTCAATGCTCTGCACGGCTTTTGTGATTGCGCACCCTCCGGTGTCGAACAGCAATGGCGCGCGGTTCGCGAATCTCATGATCTCGATTTTGCGCTGCAGCACGCCCTCTTCGTTTGTTTCCCCCATCCTTCCCGCGTTCCCTCCGTAAGCTATCCCCACTTCTATCAGGAACGGGAACCCGCCCTTGTAAACGGAAGGTTTTCTCGTGATTACTGAAAGGAACTCCGGGTTCACTATGCTCTTCAGGCTTTTCTCAATCCTGTCCTCGCCGATTGGAATCAGGCCGTCGGTGCGCGGCGCGATGAAGCTGATTTTCCTGAACTGCCTCACTATTTCCTCTGCCTCATCCCACGTAAGCTGCCTCGGGTCCTTGTTGATGTCGAACGAGATGCCCTTCGCAATCTCCTCGATGGCCTTGTCGCCCAGCCTGTCATAGCTCTCCTTGAGGAATGAGGACACTTTCCTGCTGCCGGAGTATTTTGAAAGCGAAATGAGGTCGTCTATTGTCGCGCCTTTGGGATGCGGCTTCATTTCTATGGGGCGCGCGGGGATTTCCTTCAGCGTCCTCTTGAAGACAACCTTCTCGCCGTTCGGCTCTATCAAAGTTATCTGCGCGTGCGGGTTCGCGACCGCAGTCCTTCTGAGGTATTCAAGCGGCGCCTGCTCCGAATTCACGTATTTGACGCCCTTGAACTTTGCCTTGATTATCGTGCCGCTGAACTCCTTGTTAAGCTCGGTAACGTTCGCCAATTTGGGCTCGTTCTTTTTCGGGTCGATTGTTATTTCCGCGCTGAACGGCTTCCCTTTTCCCGTTCCTGTGATGACGCTTGTCGCCTTTCCAGTGGTTATCTGCGAGAGCATCGTGCATCCCGCGGCGCCAATTCCTTGCTGGCCGCGCAGCTGCATCATCCTGTGGAACTTTGTCCCCGCGAGCAATTTTCCGAGCGCCTTCCCGACCGTTTCGTGGGTCAGGCCGGGCCCGTTGTCCTTGACAGTGATTTCGTAATATTCCCCGCTGAGCTCCTTTATCTGCACCTCGATGTCGGGCAGGATTTTCGACTCCTCGCATGCGTCAAGGGAATTATGGAGGCATATTGCCCCATATCCCCCGACAAAATTTTCATCCCCTTCAACCGAATAGTCGTATACATATTCATTTTCTTTTGGGGTTCGTTCTTCTATTTCTGTTATTTGGAGCAAACCAAGGTCGCCGGCAATAAATTTTGCCGCTTCTTCAAGAATTTTTGCTTCATTTAATTTTAAAGAAGCTATTTTTTCGTAACTTGCAACTTGTTGCCCCCTTGTGTTAATGGCCCATTTTAGTTTTGGTTCGGTTACAGATTCTATGCCGCCTATTTTCAGCGGGTAGAAGTTAAGGGGCGAATTTTTTTGGCCGGCATAAAATTCTATGGTGTGGCCTTTGCCAAATGAGGCCTTTTTCCCTAAAATGAGCCCTGCGTACGCTTCTTTTTCGCTGTAGCTGTAAGAATATCCTAAACCAGATAATAGGTATCGGAGTCCAAGTGAAAGTTCTTCACTCGCGGTTGCAAGTGTAATTTTTTCTTCCAAGTCGAAGTTTCCGTTTATGAGGCTGTTGAAGATTTTGGCCGATGGGTAGCCATCGCCGGAAAGGTATGCAAAAAGAAACTCTTTTGCAAGTTCTTTTGATGTGCCAAATATTGCTGCCGGGATTCTCTTGTTTTTGGCCCCGATACCGCACCTGAAAATTTTTGTTAAAACGAAGGAGGCCGTCGCTGAAGGCATTTCAACATTGATTGCCGTTTTATGCGCTTTTCTTATTATTGGCTTGAAGCCAAAAATATTTTCAATTAAAAATTTGCTGTATTCTATGTGGCCATTTTCATGAGAACCAAATGAAAGAGCTGAACTCAGGGTTGTTTTTCTTGTACTTCCTTCCGCAATGTACAATCCCAAAAAATGCATTAACTCTTTTGTTAGGGGTATTTTTATCGGCAGCTTATATTTGGAATGCCGTATGCCGAGTTTGCATTTATAGAAAATCCGCTTCTCGCCATCGTTGAGTATTTTCAATAATCTTAGCGGAAGCCTGTCGCATTTCATATAATCCCTATAAAAATCAAGATTTCTTTGTGTTGGGGTTAATTGGGACTTTATTTTGTTTTTAAGAGCCGTGTTTGTGTACAGGATGTTTTTAATGCCATAAATGCCAAATTCGCCCAATTCGTTATCCGATAATTTCAGGCATTCTTCAAGCAAATTAATTTCTTTTTTTGTTTCTTCTATCCACGATTTTCTTGGAACAACAAGATAATCCCCAACTGCCAGTTCTTCTGCTTTTGTTTCCGTTATTTTTCCGTCTTTTAGGCTGAATAAACCGTGGTGTTTTGTTGCTTCAACTGCTCTGTTTCCCACTGTTTGTATTCTGAATATCTTCTCTTTGGGGCCCATTTTGTGTCTATGAATGGATTTAACTTCCTTGAACTTTAATTTGTTTGTTTGTTTGTCAAAGCACAGGACCTCAAATTTTTTGAAGTCGCGTAAAGATTCGGCATCTTGTTTTTGGGAATATTCGGCCCCGTGTTTTTCCATGAGGTTATTGACTATTGTCCCTATTCTTTCAACACTGGTTTCGCCGTCTGTTCTTGTGAGTGTTGGTGTGTCGGCTGTTACGCTGTTTGTCACATACTCGTGCACGATGGTTGTGAGCGTCTTGATTTTCCCCGTGAGGCCGAGCATCTGCATGTTCTTCTTGAAAAATTCGGCAACCGAGTGCTCCTTGAATTCCTTTGCAATGTCCTCCGCGCTCGGGCCCTTTTCCTCGGCAATTTTTATTTCCTTGTCTTCAGCCATCAAACCACATTTGAAATTCCACAATCAAACCCCGGAAAACTTAAAAATCCAGTTCCCGCCCCAAAAAAAAGCCGAAAAATTTCAGAGCTCGAATTTCTCCCCGCTTCCCGGCCTTTTCCTCAGCGCCTTGAACACGCTTGTGTGGCTGGAGCCGCCAAGGAGCATTTCAACTGCCCTCTTCGCCTTTTCGACTTCCCCCTCTTTTCCTATAATGCCAATTGTTTTCCCGTAAACGGAAATTTTTGCGCCTGTGTCCTCCTCAATTTCCTCGCGGGCAGCGCCCTCCGCGCCGATTACGCGGCCTTTCTTTGCCTTTATCCTGCTCTCGCTTTTCCCGAGCTCTTCCTGAAGCTCGATGAGGTCAAACACCATGTCATCTTTCAGGAGGCGGTAGGCGTTTTCAGGGGCAAACCCCCTTGCAATCGCCTTTACGATTCTCAGCGCCTTGAAGTATTTGAGCGGCTCGCCTTTCCTTATTATTTCTATTTCGCCCTCGGCGCTGTTGACCGCTATTTTGGTCTCGGTTTTCGACTCGATGTCCTTCTTTGTCGAGCCGTTTTTGCCGATTATTGCCCCAACCCTGTCAAGCGGGACAAGCAGAACCTCGGAATCCTCCTCCATTTATATAATATATAGTATATATTATTTATAAGCTTGCACGTGCCAAAAACGGTGTTTTAAGGGGTTTTAGGGCGTTTT
>CAYJRH010000032.1:0-12611 GCA_964372565.1 uncultured archaeon | reverse complement strand
CGCGTTAAACCGGGAAAAAGTTATGTGTAAGCCTGTTGCTGCGTTCACAGTGCTCGCACCGGCACCGAGCCCCCCGCATGTTTTAAAAGCCCCGAGCAGATGTTTACTTTATGGGCATATCCTCCGTCATCGAGCAGACGGTAAAGGCAATTCACGGCGGCGAGCAGCGGAAGCGCTCGGTCGCCGAAAAATTCCTTCCGCTCAAGCAAAGGGGCTTCGCAGCAAACGGCTTCGACCTCGCAGAAGAGAAGCTCTCATATCCTGTAAAGAAGTGGGTTCCCGAAGGCGCGGTCGCAGGGGTTGATTCAGGCTTTGTCTCCAAGCGCCTCGCTTCGGTTGACATTGTCCTCATCCGCGCCGTCGGCGTCGTGTTCAATTACGAAAAGGGGAAGCTCGGCTCCGCAGAGTATTTCCCTAATTTCTTCAGGTTCCCGGAGCCGCACCTGGGCGCCGCTTCGCTCGAGCAGGACGAGGCCGAGCAGAGCAAGAGCCTGATGCGCCTCTATGAGGAGGTGAATACTGCAAAGAAAGTCATCGAGCTGCACAAGCCGCGCTACCTTTTCATCGACGGCTCGATTGTCCCGCAGTACCAGGACAAGCCGCGCAAGGACTCCGAAATAGCGAAGGATTACTCAGGAATCATTTCCGAGTTCCAGTCGCTTTACTCGCTCGCTGAAAAGAGCGGCTGCACGCTCATTGCAACAGTTGAGGACAGCAGGGGCTCTCGCTTCAGGCAGATTCTCCAGGACGGGATAATCCCGCACGAGCCTGTGATGCAGCGCTCCCAGCTCGACGGCATGCTAGACTCTTCATTCCTCGATTATTTCCTTGATGCCGGGGAGCGCAGCTGCGCCTTCACCTACACAAAGAACATAAGGCAGCATCCCGTGCTCCAGGATTTTGATTCCGAGTGGAGCGGGCGGATTTACGGTTTGTACGTGAAGCCCTCTTCCTTCGACAGGCCGCTCCGCGTCGAGTTCATATGCAAAAACCCGCAGGAGATTTCGAAGAAGGCCGATGAGGCGGCCTCTGTTGCATTTGCGCTTAGCTCGATGCACCGCGAGTACGCGTATCCTTCGGTGCTCATCGAGGCGGATTTGCGCGCCAAGCTCAAGAACGACGAAATTGAGATTGTCGTGAACAAGATAATGGACAAGCTCGGCGCGGGGGTGAAGCTCAGGATGAGGCGCGACAATAGGCCGTTTTAAAGGCAGTGTTACGGTAAGATATTTATGCTTAAAAGTAAGAAATTGTATCGGTGATGTAAGATGTACGAAACAAGGCTCTCATCCAAGGGGCAGGTAGTCCTGCCTGCAAAGGCGCGTGCCGAGCGCAAGAACAAAACCGGTACGAGGTTCAGGGTTTTCCCGACGCCATACGGGTACGAACTCATAGAAATCCCAAAAGACCCCCTGAAAGCTCTGCGTGGCATGACAAAAGGGCTCGGGGTAAAATCATCAGACATAAAGAAGATGCGCCAGGAGGATGACAGGATTGCCTTCAAGGATTTATGACACTTCCGCACTCATTCGTTTCTCCAATGATGAGAAAGGCAGTGAAAAAGTGAATGTGCTGCTGCAGGAATGCATTGCTGCCGGGAGAAAGGATAAGGCAAGCATTCTCACGGCTTTCGAATTCCTTTTTTCCATGTCCCGCAGAAGCGGGAAGTCCGCGAAGCGCTCTCTTGTGGCTTTGGAGAATATGCTGGATTTCCTGCCCGCAAATTATGAAACGGCACAGAGGGCGGCTTTTCTGCGGCTCAAGTATATGGGCGTTAACCTTTCGATGGCAGATGCAATAATACTCCAAACGGGAATCGAGAATGATTTGGAGGTCGTCACCTGCGACAGGGCCTGGGCCGGGGTCAAAGAGGCTAATGTAAGGGTAGTGTGATGGCAAATGCTCTGCCCGAAATGCGGTTCAAGGAAGATGAGGGAATTGCCCGAGATGAAGGGCCGCCAGTACAAGTGCCCGGATTGCGGTTATGAGGGGCCGGCAATGGAGGGCATTTTCTGATTCAGATGTGATGCTATGGTTTCCGAAGAAATAGGCACAGTTATCTCCGGCCTCGAAGGCCCATCGCCCAGCGGCCTGGACCTTGTTATCCACGTGGGCAAGCTGCACCGCGGCCAGTATGTCGAGATAGATTACTCCGAAGGCACGATGGTGTGCCTTGTCACGAATGTCTTCAAGACCAACCGCTACTTCGAGCGCTTCGAGAGCGTGAAGGAATTCGAGAGCTCGGGCTTCAAACTGTTCGAGCAGTTCCCCGCAGGCGAATGGGAATACCTCGTTGCAAAGACAAGGCCTCTTGGCATTTACCAGAACGGGCTGATAAAGCGCGCGACCTTTCCGCCCTCTCCCGGAACAAAGGCGCGCATCGCATCAAGGGGCACGCTCGAAAAGTTTTTGGGCTTTGACCTGGAAAAGGGCCTGCTCCTCGGCGAAATCGAGCACCACGATGTTCCAGTAAAACTTAATCTCTCGAGGCTGTTCCAAAAGCACCTCGCCATTCTTGCCATGAGCGGAGCGGGCAAATGCGTGTCCGGTGATTCTAAAGTGCTGCTTGCTAACGGAACCCAGAAAACAATAAGTGGGATTGTTGATCCGGTTTTGGAAAAAAATAAAACAATCGAAAACGGCGTGGAGTCCTGGCAGGGGGATTCAGGTTTAAGTGTTTTTGCGTTTTCTGAAGGCAAAATTAAGCCCGCTAAAATACAGGGCTTCTACCGCAGAAAGTCGCCAGAATTCCTGGTGTGCATGGAAACCCGCACAGGGCGGCGCCTTGAGCTTACTCCAGAACATTTCGTGCCGGTTTTCGGTGGTTCTCTTGAGTGGAAGAAAGCCGGAGAGCTTAAGCCAGGTGAATATGTAATTCTGCCCAGGGTTGAATGTCAAGGTGCCGACACGAAAATGGATTTTTCCGCCACCGTTAAAGGATTGAAAGCCGTTATTGTTTCAGGAGGTTATGCTGAACAAAAGCAGTCAAAAAAACGTGTGCCCTTAGTGCATGAAGTGGACGAAAAATTCGCAAGGCTCTTTGCGTATCTACTTGCCGAAGGGCACAATACGCTGAAGTCAAGGGTAACATTCACCAACGAAAACGCTGCCATCAGGGCCGATTTTGCCAGCATCTTCAGTGAAAAATTCGGGCTCATCCTTGGTAACGCAAAGGCAAAAGGGGAGTTTTATTTTGATTCTTCCGTGCTGGCGAAGTGCCTTGCGGGTTTTGGTTTCACAAAATCCAGCTGGACAAAGTTTGTTCCGGTGGAAATACCGAATTCGAGAAAATCGGTGCTTGAAAATTTCCTCGCCGCCTTAATTGATTGTGATGGCTATGTCAGCCCGAAGAAACCTGAAATAGATATTACGCTCGCAAGCCCCAAACTCATTGACGGCATTGACGAGATTCTCACAAAACTCGGGGTTGTTTCTTTGCGCAGGTCCAAATGGGTCGGCGGCAAGGAATACCGCCGCCTTTTAATAAGCGGCTCGGGCGAGATAAAAAAGCTCGCTTCACTGAATCTGTTGGTTGATTATAAGGCGGCTGCTCTCCGAAAATGGGCGGCTTCCAAAAGCAACACAAACATTGACATTGTGCCGAATCTTGACGGGCACTTCAGGGAAATACTCAGGCTCCTGAGAATGCCAACGCCACAGGGGGAGTCAACGGGGATAAATAACTACCTTCATAGGAAGGACTGTCCTTCGAGGGAAAATTTGCTTGCATTGATTCGTGCATTTGAAAAACGTGCCGATGTTGTGGAGTTTGCTGTTGCCGGTGCAAGGCAGCTTAGCAATTCAATACCGGCAGTTTCAGAAGCAGAAGCGCTTGAAATTGTAAAGCACGTATACTCCGACGGCGCTAATTTCAAAACAATTGCTTCAGGCAGCGGAGTTTCAGCAACAACCGCCAGAAGAATGGTCAGGGGAATAACCACGCCCACACATTCGGCTTTCAGGTTGGCGCAAAATGCCCAAAAAATGCTGCTAGCCGAAAGTCAATCTGAGCTCGCTGCGGATTTCAGATTTAACGGGATTCTTAAGGAAATCAAAGAAATTTGCGAAAAACTTGGGCATTCGAGTGTGGAATTATGCCTTGGTGCAGGTTGCCATCCAAGGTTCCTTTATGCGCATGCAAATGGAAGAGGCACGCCACTGCAACCAACTATTGTTGCGCTTGCCGATAAACTTAAGGTGTTTGCTGAAAAATCGGCCGAAGACCTGTTGCAGGCGAGGGCAAGGATTGGCGTATTAAGGCAGGCTCTGGAAATGAACGCATTTTTCGACACAATTAAAAGTGTGGAAATGGTGGGGTCAAAACATGGGTACGTGTACGATCTTTCAGTTGAAAATTCCAATTTTGTTGCAAACAACATTCTTGTCCACAATAGCTATCTGGTTTCCGTGCTGCTCGAGGAGCTGCTCGAGCGCAGGAAAGAGGACGGCCGCATTGCCGTGATTGTAATGGATGCGCACGGCGAGTACCGCTCCTTTGCCGAGCCTGTAAAGGGCAATGCGCACGTTGACTTTTCCTCGATGTCGCGGTTCATAAAAGCGTCAGAGGTGCAGATAGGCGTTCCAAAGCTTTCCGCGGCAATGATGGCGATGATGGTGCCCGGAATTTCCGCTCCACAGAAGCGCGACCTTGGGAAGGTGCTGGAAAAGCTCAGGCAGGGTATGAAGGGCGGCCTCGGCCCCTACGATTTCGGCGCTGTGAAGCAGGAAATCTCCCGAGACGCGGAGATAAAGCCCGCGACAAAGGAAACCCTCATCGGCTGGATATTGACACTTGAGCAGATGCGCCTGTTCGGGAAGACCGACAACCCGAGCATAAGTGATTTGGTGAAGCCGGGGCAGCTTACAATTGTTGACCTGAGCGACGTCATCGACCTCAAGAAGAAACAGGTCATAGTCGCGTATTTTGCTAGGAAGCTCTTTGATGAGCGCAGGCAGAAGCGGGTGCCGCCTTTCACGATGGTTGTGGAGGAAAGCCACCAGTTCGCTCCGGAGAAGGCGCCGAAGGAGGGTTCAATCAGCAAGCACGCCATCGAGCTTATTGCGCGCGAAGGCAGGAAGTTCGGCGCGGGCATATGCCTTGTTTCACAGAGGCCAAAGCACCTATCCACAACAGCTTTGTCCCAGGCCAACACGCACATCATCCTCCGCATCACAAACCCTTATGATTTGGACCACATAAAGCAGACAAGCGAGGGAATTGACCAGGGCAGCCTCGACATGATAACCTCTCTTCGCACCGGCGAGGCGCTGATGGTCGGCGAGGCCGTGAATTACCCCGTTTTCTTCAAAGTCAGGAAGAGGCTTTCGCAGGCTTCGCGGCACGAAACCACTTTGGAGAAGTCGGCAGTGGATTTCGAGGAAACCCGCGAGGCGTCATCAAAGGACCTCGAGGATTTGCTTTAATTTTGGCTTCCGCATTTAAACCCTTTACTACATTTTCTCTTGGGTTCGCATGCTTGACATTCTCGGCTCGGTTGAAGGCCTGCTCACGAGTTTTGGGTACGCCGCGCTTTTCGCGATTGTGTTCGCCGAATCGGGCTTGTTCTTCGGCTTCTTCCTTCCGGGCGATTCATTGCTTTTCACCGCGGGCCTGCTCGCTTCCCGCGGGCTTTTCAACATTTGGCTCATGGTTCCCGGAGTCGCAATAGCGGCAATTCTCGGCGACCAGGTCGGCTACTGGATGGGCCACAAGTACGGGAGGGGATTTTTCAACAAGCCCGAGTCTATGTTCAGGACTCCGCGGCATGTTGAGGAGGCGGAGGCCTTCTACAGGAAGCACGGGCCGATGGCCATTGTGCTTGCGCGGTTCGTTCCAGTTGTGCGCACCTTCGCCCCGATTGTCGCGGGCATCGGCAGCATGGATTACAGGACATTTGTCACATACAACATACTCGGAGGAGTGCTCTGGTCGACGTCCCTGCTGCTCGCGGGTTATTACCTCGGAAAGATTCTCCCTGATGCGGGGAACGAGATTACGCTTGTGATACTCGCGATAGTTGTCGTCTCGACAATCCCCCTGGTCATGGAGTTCCTGAAGAGGATGCGCAAGGGGAAGCGCTGAGTTCTCTTTTCTATTAAATTACAACGCAATTCTTTGGGATTGCGATAGCCAAACAATATTTCTAACTTCAGCCCATTCAGGGCCGGTCGTTTGCACTTTTCTTTTTCCCCAGGGTTTCCTTGCAGAACCCGGTGGTTCTGCGAGGCATCGCAAAGCCTAGTGGTTTTGCAATGTCTTTTCGTGTTAACGAAAAGAAAAAGGCTGGCACCGGCACCGAGCCCCCTCCAAACCCTTTTTAAGCGCGGTTCCGATGCTCCTTCATGCTCCCAAGCACGCCGGTTTTCCTGGCACGCGCAGTTTACGTTCCCGAAAAGCGCCAGATAGTCGCGGAATTCTCGAACAGGAAGGAGAAGTACTCGAAGCGCTACGCCTTTTTCCCGAAAATGTTTTTCCCCCTGCGCGGCGTTTCCCCCGAAGCGCTGAAGGAAGTGCTCAGCCAGTGCGATTTGCGCCGCCTGCGCTTTGACATCGAAGGCGGAACCGCGACTATTTTCGCGGCGACATTTTCCGACCTCAAGAAAGTGAACAACCTGCTCGGGGAGTGCCTTGGCTTCCTGTGCAACCTTGTCGAGCCGGAGAGGCAGTTCCTCATTGAAAGGGGCTGGGACTATTTCGCGCCCTTTGCTTTCGATTCCGGCGAGCCGCGCAGGCTCGATGGCACGGATTTTCCCGAAATTTCGCTTGCTTATTTTGCGGGTTCGCTCTCTGAGAACTTTTCGCAGCTTGCGGGCTCGAACAGGGCGCTGGCAGAGGAGCTGGTCCTGAAAATCGCGATGTCGCGGCTGCTCAAGGTCCCGCTCGTCGAAGCCGAATCTGGCATTTTGGCGGAAGAGCTCTTTCTTGAGAATGTTTTCTTTGAAAGCTCCGTCCCGGTTTCCTTCGGCGGGAAATCCCGCCCGCGGGGAACAATTGCCGGGGGCGGCATGGCCGAGGTGGATTTCTCGCGCCTTGTTTCGATTGCTGCATCGCGGCCTTTGGGCAACATTGGGCCGGAGTCCTTGAATTGCCGATGCTGCGCACCGCCGTCGCTCTCCGAAAAGAATGCCCTTTACTCCTCGCTTGTGCGCGTGAAATTCCTGAAAGAGGGCCTTTATTTCAATTCCGCCTCGCGTGCATGGTCAGAGGCCTTCCACTCCTCTCACTCTGAAAAGGACGCCCGTGAGCAAAGGAAGCGCGAGTACTATTATGATTTTCACCCCGCAGGCCCGTTCACGCGCGGCTCGGAGGCTGAAATCCTTTTCGCCGACGCGCTCCGCCTAGAGGCTGAGGGCTCTGCCGCAATAATCGGGGCTGCAAAGCCGGTGTGGTTTTGCCTCAACTCAGAAAGTGCGCTCTCAAGGGGAATCAATTCGCTGAAGGCGATTTTCCTGCGCGCTTCCTCAAGCATCGAGGAGCAGCGGGTTTCGCTAACCGCATCGCATGGCCTGTTCTTCTCGCAGTCGCTCCAGTCCAGCCCGGCATTTTACTATTCAGCGGCCCTGGCGGAAACCGCTTCAAAAGTACTGTCATCCCTGCCACCAATCCTCGCCGATCCAAACGGCAGGTTCTTTGATGCACCCCTCGCAATATCCTTCGAGTGCCTCAGGCACAGCATTGGCGCGGAGCTGGAATCGCTTGCACATTCGGCGGGAGAAAGGCCGCGCCTCCCTGAGCACGGTTTGAGGATGCTTGTTGACAAGGCCTCGCTCCTCTCGCTTTCAAGCAGCTTTTCCGGGGCCTACAGGGTCGGCAAGCCTTTTATAGGGTTTAAAGGCGCTTTTTGAGCCATTTTCCGCTCCTTTGAATCACCTTTTTTAAGGCTTTGCCTGGAAGAAGTTATATTAGAATTCCGCTTTTTTTCGGTGTTTTCTTTGGCTGCAAGACTGACAAGGTTCGAGGTAACGCGCCTGATTAGCGCACGCGCGCTCCAGCTTTCGCTCGGTGCGCCGGCTCTTTCAAAGACCCCGAAGGAAACCAGTTTCCTTGACATTGCCAAAATGGAATTCGAAAAGAAGGTCATTCCGCTTGCCGTGCTGAGGGAATACCCCGACGGGCACGTCGAAAGGGTTGAAATAAAGTAATTGGGCTCGTGGTGTGAAATGGGAAAGGCTGTTCCTCAGAACATAAAAAGCAAGGCGAACCTACTGCTCAAGACCTATCCACAGGAGCTTGCAGATGACTTTGACGCCAATAAGAAGTTTGTCGATTCCCTTGGCATGCCTTTGAGCATCGTGCAGAGGAACCTTGTCGCGGGCTTTATCACAAGGAAGAAATCCAAGGCAAAGAAGCAGTGAATCAATTTCGCTTTTCTTCGCTGAATAACCTAATTCGCTGCGACTTTTGTAACCCCGTCCTTCCCCTTCTCGCGCTCGAGCGTGTAGAGCTTTCCCGACGCGGCGTACTCCATTTCCTTGTCATGCGTTATTATGAACACCTGCTCGATAATGCCGGGCAAGTGTGTCCTCATTGTCTCGCTCAGGCCTTTTACTGAATTTGCATCGAGGTTGTGCGTGGGCTCGTCGAGTATTATCCACCCGAGGTTCTGCGTGAGGACAAGCGAAACCGCAATCCTGAGTGTCAGTGCTGCCGAGCTCCTTTCGCCGCCTGACAGTATGCCTTCTGCGCGTACCCACTCGCCGCCGAGCTGCCTCACCATCACTTCATAGCCGGCTTCATCGACGGCAATGCGCGCCGTGGTGTAATCGCCGTAAGGGTAAATGCGCTGCCAGATGTCGTCCATTGCTTCGTTTATGTTTTGGATGAGCTGGTTCCTGAGCTCTGCCTGCGTTGCCCTCAATGCGGAAGTGAAAACGGCGAGCTTCTCAGCGGCCTTTGAATCCTCCGCAGCCCGCTTTTCCATTGCCGCCATCTGCTCCTCGGCTTCCCCGATTCTCTTTGCGGCGTTTTGCAGTTCGCGGAGCAGCTCCTTTCCCGAGCGCTCCTCCGCCTTTGCCTTCGCGGCCTTTTCCCTGAGCGCGTAAAATTCGTCGCGTTTCCTTGCGAGCGCCTTTCCATCGAATTTCAATTCCGCGAGGATTTCCGAGATTTTTGTGCGTTCCTTTTCCGTTTCCTCCATGCGCTTTTCCGCCTCGGCCAAGTCAAGCGTGATTCCGCCAATTCTCCTGAGCTCCCCGATTTCGGATTGGGCCTTTTCCTTTATTTCTGAAACATCATCGAGCCTCTTTTCCAGCTTTTCAAGCAGCGCTTCCGCGGCGGAAATTTCCTTCCCATTCGCCGCGATTTCCTTCCTTATTCTTGATTCCTCTTCGGAAAGCTCCTTTTCGAGCTTTCCTTTTTCATGCTCGCTCATTGGGCGCTTGCATACCGGGCACGTTGCCTTTATGGATTTCGTGTTTGCCGCGCCCTTTGCGTTGGCGTCCAACAGCGATTTGTTCGCGCCCCGCGCCTCTTTGAGCGCGGAAAGCAGCTTCTCTTGCCCGCGCTTCTCCCTTTCAAGCGATGATTTCTCTTCAGCGGCCCCTTTCAGCTTTTCTGCCGCTTTCTCCATCTCCTCCTTTATCTTTTTCGCGTCTGTGCCATCAAGCTTTTTCCTGAGCTTCCCGATTTCCTCCGCCGCGGCTTCGGCCCTCGATTTTGCCTTTAGCTCGAGTTCCTTCAGCCTTGCGTGCTCCTTCTCTGCCTCAACAAGCCCCCGGAGCTCCTTTTCCGCTTCCCCGGATTCCTGTTCGGCGCGGAGCAGCGTTTTTTCATTTTCGCGGATTTCCTTTTCCTTTTCCGAAACCCTTTTTTCGAGTTCCTTCAGTTGGCCATGGTCGAGCTTTTTTCTCTGCTCCTCAATCATCTTCCTCCTGTCTTCCGCCATGCGCTCCACGCGCCCCTGCAGCGTTACGGCATTTGCCCGCGCCTTTTCGTACCTGTCAAGGCCAAGAAGCTCGTCGAATTTCTGCTTTCTCTCGGAAGGCGTCATCCTCAGGAAAAAATCGATTTGGTTCTGCTCGGAGTAAATCGCGCGGCTGAACAAATCGTAGGAAACTTCGGTTATTTCCGAGATTTTTTTCGTCACGTCGGTAGTTTTCGGCCCAGCGAGGATTTTTCCGGAAGGCATTTCCCTGAGCGTGCCCTCATTGACACCCTTGCGCTTCACGGCCCTTTCAACGGAATAATCCTTTCCCTTGTACTCAAACACCAAGTTTACAATTGCCATGTCCTGCTTCATTGGCTTCGCCATTATGGTTTCCTCGAGGGAAACCCTGTGCGAGGCAAGCGCGGGGAACGTTCCGTATAGCGCGAAGGAAATCGCGTCCATTACACTGCTTTTTCCTGAGCCTGAAATGCCAACAATGACATTCGTCCCTTTGGAAAATTCAAGCTCGCTCCTGTGGTGCGAGCGCCAGTTCTCGAGGCGGATGCTTTTTATCATCTAGGGGAATTAGGGCTTGGTAGGTTTTTTATTGGGAGCCAGGAATTGAAAATCAGCGTTATTAGGTTCCGGCGTCCTGGGTTTTCAGAGCAGCGTCATTCCCTCGACTTCCGCGTCCTCTACTTCAGGCAGCTTGGAGATTTCCTGTATTACGCGCTCAATCGCGCCCTCATCCTTGGAATCGACCAGAATGCCCGCCTTGACGACTTCAACCCCGAAGCCTATCGGCCTCTTCTGCACGTCCTTGACCTCGCCCGATTTAATGCCCTTCACAGCTTTTACGGTGTCGTCTATCTTCTCGAGGTCCTTTGCGTTAATCCTCACAATAATCATTGTGTTGTTTCCCATCAAAACCACCCAATCAAGAAAAGCTGTTTTATGGGCCTTCGAATTTGCACGACGGGCACATGTAGCCGAGGCTCTTTGCCCTTGCCTCGAGGCTCCTGATAATGCGCTCGTTGCAGCCCGGGCAGTGGAACTCTATGAAATCGTTTGTAACCACTTTGTTGGTTGTTACGCAGGTTTTTATCATCAGAATTCACCGAATAAACTACTATTCTTGCCCCAGGAACCTTTAAAAAGTTGCTGAGAGAAAGCCCTCCGCTTTAGCGGGTTGGATGAATCGGGGCGGGGTTTTTGTAGGTGTGTGGTTGGCACCGGCGGTGAGGTGTCTCGTTGCGTTTATAAGCCGCGGAAGAGAGTCTTATTTTTGGTTGGTTTTTTGTGTTGAGTTATGAGTTCAGGATGTATCCTAACGAGGTTCAGGCGCTTGGTTTGGAGAGTTCGCTCGAGCTTTGCAGGCGGGCATATAATTTTCTTTTGGAAAAGCTGCGCGCAGGAAATGGGAGCAGGAGTGGTATTCAGCACGAGGTTGTTGAATTGAAGAAAACAAAGCCAGAATTTCATGCGGTGTATTCGAAGGCTTTGCAGATGGAGCCTTACAGGCTGTTTTCAAACCTGCGCTCGCTCGGAAAGCTCAAGAAAAATGGGAAAAAAGTTGGGTTGTTGAGATTTAAGGGTAAGGATTGGTTCAAGACTTTTTCATACAACCAGTCCGGATTCAGGCTTGAGATGGTGAAAAGCGGGAAAGGTATTTTGCACCTGAGCAAAATTGGCGGCATTAAGGTAAAGGTGCACCGGCCTGTTGAGGGGAAAATAAAGCAGGTCACCCTGAAAAATCGCTTGGGTAAATGGTTTGCAATCCTGATAACCGGCGCAAATTCGCCAAGAGAACACGGAAAAGAAGTTGTTGGCATTGACCTTGGTATAAACAATTATTTGGTTGATAGCAATGGAAACAGGGTTGCGCACCCTCACAACATTGACAAGCACGCAAAGCGCCTCGCGCTGGTGCAGAGAAATCTTGCGAGGAAAAAGCGAGGCAGTCAAAACAGGAAAAAAGCGAGGTTTGCTGTGGCGAAGGTTCACCAAAAGATTATGAGGGCGCGGAACGATTTTCTGCAAAAACTCTCAACCGAATATGTGAGGAAGTGCAAAACAATCGTTGTTGAGGATTTGAACATTAGTGGACTGATGCGTTCTGCGCATAACGCGAGAAATATTGCTGATGCTTCTTGGGCAAAGTTTTTGCAAATGCTCCGCTACAAGGCTGAAAGCGCTGGTTGCGAATTCGCAAAAGTAAACCCGAGAAACACCACAAAAGCATGCAGCAAGTGCGGCAACATACAGGAAATGCCTCTATGGAAACGCACTTACGAGTGCGGGAATTGCGGCGCTGTAATGGATAGGGATTATAATTCCGCAGTAAACATATTGAATAAGTTCATGGGCAGGGAACCTGCCCTTGCAAGAGAACCACCCACTACCCGCGTAATAGGGCAAGGCGGTTCAATGAAGCAAAAAACCACAACGTTGCAACGGCTCGCGGTGTCAAGGGACGCCTGCCGCTTCAGCGGCAGGTAGTTCACAAAGCTTGATTGGGGTCGGGCCATCAAAGGGCGCGTTTTGCCTAAATTTAATAATCCGTTCACAACAGATGTAATTCGGGCCCGTAGCATAGGCAGGATATTGCGCTTCGCTTCGGACGAAGAGGTCGTGGGTTCAAATCCCACCGGGCTCGCCTTTTTCTTTCTCTTGGAAAGAGAAAGAAAAACGCGGCCGAAAAAGAAAGGGAAACGTGGCTGAAAAAGAAAGAGAATTTGCGGCCGA
>CAYJRH010000031.1:7131-13348 GCA_964372565.1 uncultured archaeon | reverse complement strand
GGTTATGCCGCCGGTTCGGGGAAGAAAACCAACGCGTCCAACAATTGGGAAGCTTCCAAGAACGATGAACGCGCCGGACAGAAGAGTGATTAATCATTTCAATACTTACAAAAACGCCGGAGCCGGCTTCAAAATCAATACACAAGGAGCAAGCCCCGAAGTAGTAAGTTGGCTGGAAGCCCAGGCAAAGAAACACGGCCTGACTGCCATTCCCGCAAAAGAAGACCCAAAAACACTTTTCTTCAGGTAAATCCCCAACAAAATCCCTCATTTCACTATAATATCCCCGACAATCTCCGCGATGACATCCTCAATCGTGACAACGCCGAGCGTCAGGTTATGATTATCCACGACAATCGCGATGTTGGTGTGCATTGACTTGAATATTTTCAGGAGATAATCGAGTTTTCTGCCCGCATGGATAAATACAGGCGGGCGCATGAGCCTGTCAACGCCAATATTCCCGCCAGTTCTCAAAGCGCTCCCAAGGTAATCCCTCGCGTAAAACACGCCGAGAATGTCGTCAAGGCTTTTCCCGTAAACAGGGAAACGCTGGTGCTCCTTCAGCAAGCCCTGGCCGATGTCCTTCACAAGCTTGCCTTTCTTGAACGCAATGATGCGGTCGCGCGGGGCCATGACCTGTTTCACTGTGATGTCATTGAGGAGGAAAATCTTGTGTATCATGTCACGCTCCTCGGCAAGGATTGCGCCCTCCTCGGCGCTGATTGCAACTGCGACCTTCACTTCCTCCTCGGTCAGCTTCTGCTCCGCTTCCCTGACCCCGCCTGCCCTTATGAAAAACCCCGAAATGATTTCGAGCATCAGAATTACGGGGCGCAGGAACCATGAAAGGAACAGGAGCAGCGGGGCCGAGCGCAGGGCAATGAGCTCGGAATATTTCAGGGCAAAGGATTTGGGCGTGATGTCGGCGAACACAAGGACAAGGAATGTAATTACGCCTGTTGAAATGGCGATTCCGATTTCACCCGGCAAAAGGTCGAGCGCGATTGAAGCGACAACAGAGCTCGCGGCGAACTGCGCGAGGTCGTTGGCAATCAGTATTGTCACAAGGGTCTTCTGGGGCTTTTCCTTGAGGCGGTGCAGCTCCTTCGAGCCGGGCACGCCGGAATCGAAGAGGCGCTTGACCTTGACCCTGTTCATTGAGAGGAATGCGGTTTCTGCCGAAGAGAAAAATGCGGAAATGGCAATAAGGCAGGCAAGAAGGGCAATGCTGAATTCGAGAGTGAAAATCAAATGAACACCTTTGAATTAACGGAAAATGAGGTTAAATTACTTTTCGCAGCGCTGAAAAAACGGGAATCAGCCCTTTTCAAAGGCAAGAGGCCCCGCAAAGGAAACATTGCCCTTCCCAAGAAGCGCCTCCTCAATCCTCAGCAGCCTGTTGTACTTTGCGTTCCTCTCGCTCCGCGCCGGTGCGCCGAACTTGCTCTGCCCCGCGCACAGGCCAACAACAAGGTCCGCAATGAAAGTGTCCTCTGTTTCCCCTGAGCGGTGAGAGACAATGGCATTCCAGCCGCTGCGGCGCGCGAGATTGAATGCTTCGAGCGACTCGGTCACGGTGCCAATCTGGTTCACTTTGAGGAGGAGGGCGTTGCACGCCTTTTCTTTTACCGCTTTCCTGATGCGCCCAGGGTTCGTTACAAGCAGGTCGTCGCCCACAATCTGGATTTTTTTGCCGAGCTTTGCGTTCATGAGCTTCCACCCTCCCCAGTCATCCTCGGCAAACCCGTCCTCAATCGAAACAATGCCGAACCTTTTTACCATCACATTATAGTAATCAACCAGCTCGGAAGATGAGAACTCCTCCTCGCCGATATGATACTTGCCGTTTGAATAAAACTCCGAGCTGGCGCAATCAAGCGCGATTTTTATTTTTCCCGCATACCCCGCCTCATCAATCGCCTTGAGCATCAGCTCGAGCCTCTGGTCAAGCGCATCAATTTTGGGCGCGAATCCGCCCTCATCACCAAGAAGGATGGATTGCTCCCCGTACTTCTTTTTCAGCATGCCCTTAAGCACATGGTAGGTTTCGGCCCCCGCCTGCATTGCCCCTGAAAATGTCGGGAAATCGACAGGCACGAGCATGTGCTCCTGGATGTCATTCTCGCGGCCTGCATGCTTGCCGCCGTTAATAATATTCATCAGCGGCACAGGCATCACAAAACCCTTTTTCCCCGCAAGCTTCCCTGCAAATTCGTAAAGCTCCAATCCGCTTTCGGATGCGAGCGCGCGCGAGAAAGCCATTGAAACAGAAAGGATTGCATTCGCGCCCAGCGAAGACTTGTTCTGCGTGCCGTCAAGCGCCAGGAGCGCCAAATCAAGGTCTTCCTGCAGGTGGAACTCCTTCCCATCAATTTTTGGCGCAATGACGGAATTGACGTTCGCAACCGCTTTAAGGACGCCCTTGCCCGCGTAAGCCTTTCCGCCGTCGCGGAGCTCGAGAGCTTCGTGCACCCCTGTAGAGGCACCGCTCGGGACAATCGCTGAAAAAACGCCATTCGCAGTCTTCAGTTGTGCTTCAACCGTGGGAAAGCCCCTGCTGTCGAGAACCTGCCTCGCCTTTACCGAAAGGATTTTTGCCATGAATGTAAAAAAACCGTTTGATTATTTATTTGCATAGGTAAAGTCTTCCGAAGGCAGGCCTTCAACGGCCTTCTTCTCCTGCGCCTTCCTCACCATTCCGGCAAGCTCTTTCGGGTCGACAAGCTCACGCCCGAGCTTCCTGAAAATATAGGCCTCAAGGAATTTCGTGTCCTGCTTGGGCTGTTTGCCCAAAATAAGCGAGGTGAAATCCTCGACGGAAAAACCCATGCAATGCACCCACTTCGGGATTTCCACGGAAGGAACATTGCGCTCGCTGAAGCTTTCCCCCACAAGCGCAAAATCAATTCCCGAGAAGCGCGAAGTGTAAAATCCGTCAAACCACAAATCGTGGCCGACGAGCACACACTCCTCGCGGCGCACCTTGCCGGAAGCAATCAGGCCCATTATGACGTGCTGCTTGAAAAATTCGTCCACATACAGCGGGTCCTTGCCGATATTCGAAACATAGCGCTCCCTGTCGAATGGCTCCTTAGACTCGAGGTATCCATTGCTCAAAAGGAAAATGTTGCTTTTGCGGAAATATTTTTCCAGGCCCGCTGCAGCGATTTCCGCCCCTGCCTTTTCCTTCGAGCGCCCGGAAATGAGGAAAAGTTCCACAATGCCGCGCGACTCAAGGCCCTTAAGGAACTGCAGCACGGGAGAAACATTCTCCGCTGAAATGGAGCGGTTCACTTCTCCCGGAAAAAGCACGTCCTCGGGGACAAAGAACAGGGCGCGCTTTTTCGCATTCTTCAAGGCCGGCTTCATGCCCATTTTCGGCTGCAAAAAGCTTAAATTAGGTCATACAGCAGCATATATCTGAACAACATGGACAAGACATTCTCAATTTTTTCTGGAAACAGCAATCCCGGGCTCGCAAAGGAAATGGCGGCCTACCTTAATGTCCCCCTTGGCAAGGTCGAGCTCACAAAATTCGCGGACGGCGAAAACTATGTCAACTACCTCGAAACCCTGCGCGGCAGGGATATTTACATAGTCCAAAGCACGGGCAATCCGCAGAACGACAACATAATGGAGCTGCTCATAATGATTGACGCCGCGAAGCGCGCCGCCGCGGAAAAAATCACCTGCGTAATGCCGTATTACGGCTACGGGAAGCAGGACCGCAAGACAAACGACCGCGAGGCGATTACGGCAAAGCTTGTTGCAAAGCTCCTCGGCGCCGCAGGCGCGGATTCGGTGCTGACAATGGATTTGCACTCCGACCAGGTCCAGGGCTTTTTCGACATCCGCTCGGATTTCCTCTACGCTTCCGGCCCCCTCACGGCATACTTCATGAAAAAATACGGCAGGGAAAACATTGTTGTTGTAGCCCCGGATGTTGGGGGCAGCAAAAGGGCGCGCGCCTACGCGAAAATACTCGGCGCCGATATCGCAATCATCGACAAGAGGAGGCCAAAGCCAAACCAGAGCGAAGTCGTGAACCTCATCGGGGATGTCAGCGGGAAAATTGCGCTCATTGTTGATGACGAAATAAACACAGGCGGGACAATTGCGAATGCCGCGGAAGCCGCCATGAAAAACGGCGCAAAAGCCGTTTATGCGATGGCGTCGCACGGCGTGTTTGCGGGGGAAGCCGTGAAGCGCCTCGAAAAAAGCCCCATCAAAGAAGTGATAGTCACAAACAGCATCGCGCAAAAAAACAAATTCAGGAAGCTCACCGTGATTTCCTCCGCGCCGCTGATAGGCGAGGCGATAAAGCGCATGCACGAAAAGGAATCAATCTCGAAAATCCTGCACGACTGATTTCCAAAAAAATCCTGCCCAAACTTAACCCTTTAAATCGAAACCCGCTCCTTTTTCAGGGGCGATTTTCCGTGAACTGCGCAGTGTGCGGCAAAACCGCGACCACTTACAACCGGCAAAAACAGCCCGTTTGCGGCGGCCACGCCAAAGCGAAAGTTTCTGCGCCCGCATGCCATGATTGCGGCCTGCCAATGGCGGCTAGGCAGGGAAAATACGGGGCTTTCTGGGGATGCATGGCGTTTCCTGCATGCACAGGAATAAAAAAAATCCGGGAAATTTATTTCCCTCGGCAAAAAATATCTGGGCAAAGGACGAACGGATTTCCGTCAATAGCTCAAATTTTTCCCAGAATAACTTTGCAACTCGGCAAAGTTGCCAAAAAGAATTTATACTAGAAAGGCACCAATACGCGTTGAGGTGATGGAAAAAACCAAGAGGTAAAATCCATCAGGTGTTCGGGGTCAGGCTCACTCAGCGTGATGAGAACTGCTATGGTTTCTTGTGGCCTCGAACCACCTCGTTTTCTTTATTCGTATTTTTGGCGATTCTGTTTTTAGCGCGCATCAGTTTTGTAAGACCTTTCCTTTTTTGGGGCAAAAAGGCGCTCTTAGGCGGACGGCTAACCATAACAATAACCCTTTATTAACCAAAAGCGCATATCTGTGCATGAAAAAATTCATTTTCCTGATAATGATTGCGGTGCTTCTCACCGTTGCCCAGATGCAGGCGGCCTCTGCGGCGCAGAGCGATGGCTACATCCACCCCAACCATTACTATGCGGTTTCTTTTGACGGCGAAGGCGACGCGATAGTGAGGGCGCAAATCGATATTGAGAACACGCTTGACCACGCGATAAGCGACCTTGATTTTGAAATCCCGGGGCAGGCCGTCATTTACAAGGCGGTGCAGGAAAATTACTATACTCAGCCAAATCCTGAGCCCTATTACGATGGCCAGTACGCGCCAAGCCGAAGCCCTGATTACTATCCCGGAAACAGGTATTCCAGCTCCATCGATTACACAAAAACCCTGACTTCGGACTCGACGCTGCTCCGCATAAAGCTCTCGAAATCCATACAGCGCGGCGAAAGCACGAGCGTTGTGCTGTTCTACAAAATACCGCTCTACGCGAAGAAGGATTCGCTCGGGAATTTCCAGTTTGATTTCAGGACCATCATAGACAAGGACGCGATACTTGTGCAGAACATGCGCGTCGCCGTCAATGTGGACTCCGGGCTTTCGCTCAAGGGCGGCGAGGCGAAAGTGGATTACAGGCCAAATACAGGAATGGGATTCGTGAACGAAGCCGCGATGTCCAAAATGGCGAATGTGGGTGTCGGCACGCAGGAATACAGGCAGTATTACAGCACCATCCGCAGCGCGGGCGGCCTTGTCAAAACAGCCTCCAATGTCGACGCTTTCGAGAGTTTCCATGTGAAGGGCGCTTACGGGGAGAACTACTTCCTCGTGAACCTGCCTGAATCGCTTGCGTGGCCTGTAGCCGCTTTGATTATCATCGGAATCGCCATCGTTGGCGGAAAGGCCGCAATGAAAAAAATCAGCCTGAAAGGCAAGGCGAAGATAGATGCGAGCGGCTGGTTCGGCATCGGCGTCATTTCCTTTGGCAGCGCAGTTGCGATTCTGGTTATTGATGCAGTGCTGTTTTTTATTGCGCAATTCATAGGGTCTCAAATGTATTCTCTGGAATGGCTGGCTATCGCAGTCGTTTTGTTCGGCCTTATCATTTCCGCAGGGCTGCTCTTCCTCCCCGCCCTTTATGTTTCTTCCAAAGAGGGCATGCTGAAGGGCGCGGCTGTGTTCTTCCTCACAATCGGCTTCCTGATTG
>CAYJRH010000031.1:0-7031 GCA_964372565.1 uncultured archaeon | reverse complement strand
CGCGTTTATGTTCTTTTTCTTTTTCGGTCGCGTTTTTCTTTTTCTTCCAAGAAAAAGAAAAAGGCGAGTTGGGGGCGCCCGGATTTGAACCGGGGCCGCAGAGTCGTTCTGGCCAGACACCGGCGTTTGCACTTTTCTTTTTCGCCGGCGTTTTTCTTTTCGTGCAACGAAAAGAAAAAGGCCGCCCGAACCCTGAATCCTAGACCAGGCTAGACTACGCCCCCGCAACGGTTGCAATGAAGCAAAGTGCCCCAAAAATCAACCGATTGAACGATTTCCCCAAAAAAAATCTGGGTACTGACGATAAGACAAAATTTGCATGAAAGCCTTAAATACCCGAACGGACTAACATTTAGTCTGTTTTTGGGAATTAATTCCGATTTTGGGGGTTTGGGTTTTGGACGAGAAGTTCCTTGCGGAGATAAGCGACAAGTCCAGCGGAGAGCGCTTCTCAGACATACCAACCGGCTATGAAAAAGGGAAGACGAAGTTTGTGATAATAACCGGTTCCGTAATGAGCGGAATCGGAAAGGGAATATTTTCCTCCTCGCTCGGGAAAACTCTGCAGGACCGCGGCCTTAAGGTCGCGCCGATAAAAGTCGAGGCTTACCTGAACATTGACTCGGGAACGCTCAGCCCTTACAGGCACGGCGAGGTTTTTGTGCTGGATGACGGCACTGAAACCGACATGGACCTCGGGAGCTACGAGCGCTACCTCGACATGGAGCTGACAAGGGACAATTTCACTACACACGGGCAGTTATACAAGCGGATTATTGACAAGGAAAGGAAAGGTTTCTACCAGGGGAGAGATGTGCAGTTCATACCGCACGTCACGGGCGAAACAAAGCTCGTGCTCAGGAACCTGGCGATGAAATCCAGGGCGGACATTGTGCTCGTCGAAATCGGCGGCACTGTCGGCGATTACGAAAACCTGTTCGCAATGGAAAGCGTGAGGGAGCTCATTTACGAGGAGGGGCCGCAGAACTGCTGCCTAGTGAACCTGACTTACATCCTTGAGCCGCACCACCTCGGTGAATTCAAGAGCAAGGCGGCGCAGCTCGGCCTCAGGCACCTCATGAGCCTTGGGCTGCAGCCGGACGTGATTGCATGCAGGAGTGAAAGGCCCATAACAAACAACATCAAGGAAAAAATCTCGATGAACGCGAACGTGAGGCAGGACCGCGTGTTCAACACTTACGATGTCGACAACATCTACAAGCTCCCGCTGCTTTACAGGGAGCAGGGGCTTGACAGCGCCATACTTGAAGTCATAGGCATGGACAGGAAATTCCCTGTCAACGGCAGCAAAAGCCTCAAGGAATGGACATTGAAGAATGTCGTGAAGTTCGAGAAGGATGTCACAATCGGGATTGTGGGGAAATACACGGGAACGAGCGACACCTACATCAGCATTGTGAAGGCGCTCGAGCACTGCTCTGCAAGCCTCAAGACCAAAGTGAAAGTGAAGTGGGTCGAGGCGACAGAGATTGAAAATGGCGCAAAAAACATCGCGAAAGAGCTTATTGGGGTTGATGGCGTAATCATCCCGGGCGGATTCGGCACGCGCGGGATTGAGGGCAAGATAAAATGCGCGGAATACCTGCGCGAGAATAAAATCCCCTTCTTAGGCATTTGCTACGGCTTCCAGATGGCGGTAATCGAATTCTGCCGCAACGTCTGCGGCATAAAGAACGCAAGCACCGAGGAAGTGAAGAAGGACCCGCCGAACAATGTCATCTGCATCCTGCCCGAGCAGGATGAGGTCGAGGGCCTCGGAGGAACGCTCAGGCTCGGCGGGTTTGACGTGAAAATCAGGAAAGGCACGCTCGCCCACGAGCTTTACGGGAAAAAGGAAAAAGTGCGGGAAAGGTTCAGGCACCGCTTCAACGTGAACACAAAGTTCATAGAAACGCTCGAAAAGAACGGGCTCGTGTTTTCAGGAACCGCGCCGCAGAAGCGCATAATGCAGATTCTGGAGCTGCCCGGGCACCCGTACTTCATCGGCACGCAATACCACGCGGAGTTCACTTCGCGGCCGGGGAAGCCGAACCCGCTCTACCTCGGATTGGTGAAGGCGGCGATAGAGAAGAAGTTCGGGAAAAAATGAGGGTAAAGAGTTAAGCCTGATTTTTCCCCCGCACCGGCACCAAGCCCCCTCCAGGCATTCAAAAAGCCAAAGAACCTTTTTTGCTGCATGAATCCGGCACTAACTGAAATTTCCGGCGTTCGGCAGGCAAAGCTTTTTATTAACGTGTGGGGTTAACTATGTACCGCGCAAGCTTGGGAAAAGTGAAGGAATTCCATGACCCGCTGGATTATACGGGCAACGAAATCCTCCACACGAGATTTGAGTTTGACAGCGGCAGAAGGCTCAAAAAATTCAGCCTCAACCTTACAACAAGAATCGGAGGAAAGGAAAAAGAAGTGGCAAGGTACGACTGCGCCCATGGTTGCCTGCACATGCACAGGTTCTACCGAAAGCCGCCAACAAAAGAAAAAATAATAAAAGAAGTTTCAATGAAAACCGCAAAAGAACTCACGACAGAAATAATCGAAAACTGGCAGGCATGGAAAGACACGTTGATTAGGAACTACGGAGGGCTTGAATGAAAAAAATCGTCGTAAAAATTGGGGCGGACATGCTCAAGGACATGGGCAAGCTCGGCAACCCGAAAAACGTGGACAAGTTCCCCGACAGCGTGGTCTATTTCAAGAGCATGGGGCAGTTCACGACAATACTTTCGGCGAAAAAGCTCGAACTCCTGAAATACCTCTCGGAAGTGACGGGCCAGACCGTGACAAAAGTGGCGATAGAGCTCGGCAGGAAAAAAGAGGCCATAAGCAGGGATCTGCACCAACTCGAATCTTTGGGGTTTGTCAAGCTCCACAAACAGGGAAAAAACACCTTCCCGAAAGTGAGCTACGATGCGATACAGATAAATTTGCGCGCAAGCACGTAATCACAGCATCTTCTTCGACTTCCACTTGCCGCTTTCCGCAAGCGCGTCAGCAATCTCGCTCTTCTCGCCCTTCACCGGCAGCTCGTACTCGTCGCGCCTCGGATAGGGGTTCGAGGGCTGCGAGAGCTGCGCCTTCACGAAAAGCACCGCGCCGAAAACAAGCGCAAGGGCAATGACGGCGAGAAGGGCGTAGCCAATAGGCATAATGAAGCCTGAAACCAAGTCAACAAGGCCTGAAGCGGGGTTCGATTTCTTCTGCTGCCCCGCGGCAATAGCAGATGAAAGGCTTGCCTGCTTTCCCTCGACATCGTCGAGCCTTCTGCCGAGCGAGGAGACACCCGCCTTTACCGAATTGTTCAGGTCGAGCGCGTTACGCGCGACGCGCATCTGCAGCGTGTTGAGGTCCGAGGCGTTCCGCGAATCCGCATCAACGAGCGAATCCATGCGCGTTTCAAAGTAATTCCTGTCCGCGTCGCCCATCGGGGAGAATGCCGTAACAGCAACGGATTCGCCTTCGCCGTTTGCCCACACGGAAACTTTGTGCGCACCGTTCCTGAGGCCGAAGTGCGAAACGTAGAGGGTCAGGCCTGCCGTTGAATTCGGGTCGGAATCATAAAGGAATGCCTTGAGGACGAACTGGCCGCCGAAAGGGTCAAACGAAATGGCGCCGTTTGAATAAACATCCAAGAGATTGGAATCGTCAATTGAAACCGAGGCCTTTGTCCAGGAATCCGTGGGGTCGAGCGCGACGCTGAAGGCCCATGAGGTGTTCTGCGGAACGGAAGATGGCGCGTCCACATGCAGCGCCGACGCGAAACCCGCAAGGGCAATCAGTAGCACTGCAGAAACTGCTGTTTTTTCCATGGCACTAACAGTAAAATTGAGGTGATTAATAAATCTGCCGAAACGCAGAAACCAAACCTTGGGGAAAATCACGTGTTTTATGGAACATGAACCAGCAGCAAAAAAGCCCATTTATAACCACAATCCCGCATTTCCTAGCATGGAACTCGAAAGGCTCAAAATCGGGGAAAAACATGTGCTTCTCCTCGGAACAGCGCATGTTTCGGGAAAAAGCATTGAGGACGTCCGCGAAGCCGTTGAAACAGAGAAGCCGGATTGCATAGGAGTCGAGCTCGACATCAACAGGCTGAGGCAGCTCAGGGAAGGCAACAAGTGGAGAGAAACCGACATCGGCAAAATCATTTCAAGCGGGCAGGCATACCTTTTCCTTTTCACGCTGCTCCTCGCAAACTTCCAGAGGAGCCTCGGGCAGAAGCTCGGCATTAAGCCCGGCACGGAAATGGTCGAGGCGGTGCGCATCGCCGAGGAGACCAAAACGCCTGTGATGCTGCTCGACCGCGACGTCAACGTCACGCTGAAAAGGGCAATGGAAAAAATGAGCCTTTTTGAAAAGGCAAAATTCCTATACTCGATTTTCGCGGGGTTCTTTGCGGAAGGGAAGGGCGGGGTCACAAAGGAAATTGTCGAGGAAATGAAGGAGAAGGACGTGCTGAACAGGCTGCTGCAGGAGCTTTCCCGCGAGCTGCCGTCGGTGAAAAGCGTTCTGGTGGATGAGCGCGACGCATACATAGCGCAGGCAATCCTTGCAAGCCCGGGAAGGAAAATACTCGCGGTTGTGGGCGCGGGCCATGTTGACGGGATAAAGAGGCACTTCGATGAAAAAGTGGACATGCGGAAAATCACGTCGGTGAAAAAACCCGGGATGGATTTCGTGAAAATCGTGGGCTATGCGATTCCCGCGGTTTTCGTTGCCCTCATTGCCGTGCTGTTCCTCACAAAAGGCGGCACCGTGACAGTCACGGCTATTGCATACTGGGTGCTTGCTACAGGGACCCTTGCAGCGCTTGGCGCGCTGGTCGCGCGCGGCCACCCTTTCACTGTCCTTGCGGCATTCCTCGCCGCGCCGATCACAACCCTGCACCCGCTGCTCGCGGCAGGATGGGTCGCGGGGTATGTCGAGGCGCGCCTGCGCAGCCCTAAAGTCAAGGATTTCGAGAGCCTCAACAATTTGAACTCGCTGGGCGATTTCACAAGGAACCAGGTTACGCGCATATTGCTGGTTGTCGCGCTCGCGAATGTCGGGGCGACAATCGGCGTCGTCATCGGGTTTCCGCTCGTGGCGTCGCTGCTCGGCTGAAAATCAATTGAACATTGGCCTTCATTTCTTTTTCAAGTATGGCAGCACGTTCCCTGCTCTCTCGGCTTCTGCAATCAGCTTCTTCGCGTAAAGGATGCGCTGCGCGCTGCCGATGATTGTTACGGCTACAATCGCCCATAAAAAAAACTCCAATGCAGGCAGGCCGCCGATTGTGGCTGAGAATGCCGACAGGAAAATTCCCGAAAGCAGAAGGATCATGCGCTCCGCGTGCTCCCCTATGGCGGGCCAGTCGCGGTTGTCGGCAATGATTACAAGCGCTGCGCGGGGCTTTGCGTAGCTCGCGAGCATCGAGAAGCCGAGGCTGCAAATTGCGGCAAGCGGATAAAGGAGGGCGCAACCGATGAAAAGCATTATTTCAACGATTTTGTCGGCCATTGCCTCGAAATAATTCCCGAAAAGCGATTCCTTGTTCTGCAGCCGCGCAACCGCGCCGTCAAAAAGGTCGATGGACACCGCGAGGAGCGCGAGCGGGAAACCCGCAGAGAACTGCTGCTGCGAAATGAAATACGCTGCTGCGGTTGAAAGCGGGATGCCGAGGAAAGTGAAAAGATTCGGCGGAACTTTGGCTGCGGCAAACGGATAAGCAATAATCCTGACAAATGAACCCGTTGCAGGGCGGATTTTTCCAATCAAAGGCAAAACACTCCGCATTTAGACATTCTATATAAAAGAATCCTGCTTAATATATTAACAATAATTATTGGGGTAGGAGCGGGCAAAAACCATGAAAATTGCGTTTTTTGAGGCGGAAAAATGGGAGCAGAAATACCTCGCGGGGAGGCTTGCGGGGCATAGCCTCGCTTTTTCGGACAAAACCATTTCATCAGCAGCTTTGAAAAAAGTGAAGGATTCGGAAGCCCTTTCGGTATTTATTTATTCGCAGGTCGGCAAAAAGGCGCTTGATATGCTGCCGAACATGAAGCTCATTGCGGCAATGTCGACAGGCTTCAACCACATCGATGTCGCGGAATGCAAAAGGCGCGGCATAGCCGTGTGCAACGTCCCCACATACGGCGAGAACACGGTTGCCGAGCACACCTTCGCGCTCCTGCTCGCGCTTTCGCGCAAGATTCACCTTTCTTATGACAGGACACAGAAATCCGATTTTTCCGCAGTCGGGCTCAGGGGATTCGACCTGAAAGGGAAAACAATCGGCGTAATCGGCTGCGGGCACATAGGGAAGCACGTGGTCAGGATGGCGAAGGGGTTTGAAATGGAAGTGCTCGTCCATGAGCGGAACCCCGACCTGAAACTGGCCGGGGAACTGGGCTTCACGCCGGCAAACCTGGATGAGCTGTATGCAAAATCAGACATCATAACATTCCACCTGCCGCTCAATGACAGCACGAGGCACATGTTCAGCTCCGGGGCGCTGAAGAAAGTGAAAAAAGGCGCCATTATCATCAACACCTCGCGCGGCGAGATCATCGATACAAAGGCGCTCATCGGCGGCCTGAACAAAAAAATAATCGGCGGCGCAGGCCTTGATGTGCTCGAAGGCGAATGCTTCATACGCGAGGAGAAGCAGGTGATAAACCCCAACTTCGCCAAGGAATGCGACCTCCGCGTGGTGCTCCAGAACCATGTCCTGCTGAAGATGCCGAACGTGCTGATAACGCCGCACAACGCGTTCAACAGCACCGAAGCGCTGGAAAGGATACTCAACACCACGATTGAAAACATCGATGCGTTTTCAAATGGCAGGGCAATCAATGTGGTGAACCCATGATTCGCAAGGGAATGTTTGGAGTGTTTGAAGGGTAGTTTGTGTCATAGCATTGGCGGTTTTCGCAAATGCACGCGAACTTTGAAATGATTTCCCTGCTTTTCACGGCATTAATGCTCGGCAGTTTTGTCCTCGGTGGAACAGGCATCTACAATGTGTG
>CAYJRH010000030.1:13687-13776 GCA_964372565.1 uncultured archaeon | reverse complement strand
GGGCAACCGTCGCTCCCAACCGGCGAAAGGGTTGGAGGCGAGGTATTTGGATGAAGGATCGGCTGGGATTGCAGGCTTGTCCCATTTCG
>CAYJRH010000030.1:0-13587 GCA_964372565.1 uncultured archaeon | reverse complement strand
GGGCAACCGTCGCTCCCAACCGGCGAAAGGGTTGGAGGCGAGGTATTTGGATGAAAGGGAGCAGCTCGCGCTGAAGCTGCAGGAAATCGGCGCCGTTAAGTTCGGCCTGTTCACGCTGAAATCCGGGCTTAAAAGCCCCATATACATAGATTTGCGCATCCTCATTTCATTTCCCGATGTGCTCAAAATGGTGGGGAAGCAGCTCGCGGCAAAAGCGGATTCCGAAAAACTGGGGTTCGATGCGATTGCGGGAATTCCTTTCGCCGCGATAGCGATTGCAACCGCAGTGAGCCTGGAGCGCGGCTGGCGCATGGTTTTTCCCCGCAAGGAAGTCAAGGGATACGGGACCAAGGCCGCGGTTGAAGGAAAATTTTCGGCCGGGGAAACAGCCCTAGTAATTGACGACCTCATCACAACCGGGGGAAGCAAGTTCGAGGCGATTGCGCCGCTTGAAAAAGAAGGGCTGAAAGTGCGCGATGTGCTCGTTCTTGTCGACAGGGAGCAGGGAGGCAAAGGCGAACTGGCAAAGGAGGGGTACAGGCTGCACTCGGTGTTCACTGCAACGGAGCTGCTTGAGATAATCCACAGGCACGCGAAGATTGATGACGCGAATTACGAGAACGCGAAAAGGTATTTTGAAAATCCTGAAAAGTGGCGGGGGGACGGCAAGTGAATATTCTGCATGCGGAAGGGGGCATGGCATGCCGATAATCAAAATCCCGAGGAGCGTTGTGCCGGCGTGCGACATTGGGGGCCTGAAAGATTTCGAGGACCTCGTGAAAAAAGTGGACAAGGTAGGGGGCATCGGCGCCTACAAAATCGGGTTCGAGCTCGGGCTCAAATACGGATTGCCGGCGGTTGTGAAGGCCGCGCGCAAGCACACCAAGAAGCCCATCATTTATGACCACCAGAAAGCCGGAACAGACGTTCCTTTCACGGGGGAAAAATTCGCAAAAGTGTGCGCGGAAGCGAAAATCGATGCGGTTATTTTATTCCCGCAGGCCGGCCCCGCAACCGAGCGGGAGTGGATCAAGGCCTGCCAGAAAGCCAAGCTCGGGGTTATTGTGGGCGGGGAGATGACACATGAGGCCTACCTCAAATCCGACGGCGGTTTCATTGAAGACATGGCCCCAATCAGGATGTACGAGGTTGCGATAGAGAATGGCGTTACAGAGTTCGTTGTGCCGGGCAACAAGCCCGAGAAGATAAGGTTTTACAGGCATTTTTTCACTTCAAAAGGAATCAGGCCCGTGCTCCATTCCCCCGGCCTCGTCAGCCAGGGCGGAAGCATAACCGAGTCCGGCAAGGCCGCGGGGGAAAGCTGGCACGCGATTGTGGGAAGGGCGCTCTACGAGGCAAAGGACAGGAAGCAGGCCGCGGAAGAGCTGTGCTCGCAATTGAATTCGCAATTGAAATGACAGGCGAATCCAATTATTTAAAGGAGCACACGTTCCGTTTTTCGCCGGACTTTTCCTGAAAAAGGCCGCGGAAGAGCTGTGCTCGCAATTGAATTCGCAATTGAAATGACAGGCAGGCCGCACGGAAGCACTGTGCCAGCAGCCAAAAACGACGTTTTTCTGCGGCGGGAAAGTATATTATTCACTTAAATAATATATTAGCATGGCTGAAACAGCTGAAATCCTCCAGATTTTCGGTGCGCTTGTTGCGGTGCTTGTAGGCGCCATCATAATAATCCTGGCTATTCAGATTTTGAGGGCGAAGCGCAGGCTTGTTGAAGAGCCCGAACTTCCCAACAAGGATTTTTTTGCATGCGTCTCGGAAGTCAGCTCGGATGCGGATTATTACGTTGACGGTGCAGGCTTTGGCAAGGAAATCCGGCTCGTGTTCAAAAGGATTGATGCCGGCCAGGAAAAGCCGCTCGCGATCGCCGACGCAAGCATGAAAGTATTCGCAAGGCTGAATAACCGCATCAACATCGGCGATGTGAAATGCGCAATGTCAATAAGGCTTTGCGGGAAATTCGGGAACATTATGGCCAAAACAGAAAAGGGTGAACTGGCGGTAAAATTGAACAGGGAGGCAATCGGGAAAATTTCGCTTCAAAAAAACACCATTAAGAATTCGGACGGCCTCAACATAGGAAATTTCGGGAAGATTCCGCTGGAAATCGCGGGCAGGGATGTGCTTGGATTGCCTTTCATCAGCAGGAGAGGGAATTTTTCCGTTAGCCATGAAATAGAGATGCATTCGCGCACTGCGGCAATCATCAATTACAGGAAATGGCCGGATTCAAGCATACCGCTATTGGAAAAGCTGGACAAGAGGCTGAAAAAGGAGGAAATCGCAATCCTCTTTGCGCTCGCCGCGTTCGAGTGGGCGCTTTCCGTCAACTTGAGGGAATGAGGCGCTTGGAGTTTTTGAAGGGTGGTTTTCCCCGGATTGAACCATTGCAGAAATGCTTTAAACCAGGCATGGATTATTCATTAGCATGGCAAACGGCGCAATAGTGACAACCGGGTACAAGCAGACGCTGAAGGTGGTCAGGGTTGACATCGAATCTGGCAAGATGGTGGCCATCCTGAATGAAAAGGACGCGCGCGAGCTCGGCCTCCTGCCTATGGATCGCGCGGAAATAACAAACCCCGCAAACGGGAAAAAAATCAACGTGGTTGTTGACATCACCGATTCAGTGGTGGGGGAAAACGAAATCGGGATTTTCAAGGATGTTGGGAAAAGCATCGGACTTGACGGCGTGGGATATGTTGAGGCGAGGGCGGCACAGAGGCCGAAAAGCATTGAGTTCATACGGAGGAAGATGGATGGGGCACGGCTTTCATACGCGGAGCTGAAGCAGATAGTCGAGGATATCGCCAGCAATAGCCTCAGCGAAATCGAGTCAACGGCATTCGTTTCCGCGGTTTACATCAGGGGCTTTGACACCGAAGAAACCGTTTCCATGACAAAGGCGCTCATTGAAAACGGGGAGCGCATGGAATTCGCGTCAGGAACCGTTGTCGACAAGCACTCTGTTGGGGGGACTAACGGGAGGACGACCCTGATAATAGTGCCGATAATTGCCGCCGCGGGATACCTAATTCCAAAGACTTCTTCGAGGGCAATCACTTCCGCTGCCGGAACCGCGGATGCAATGGAAGTGCTCGCAAATGTCTCGCTTCCCATGGAAAAAATCCGCGAAGTCGTTGGAAAGGTGGGAGGCTGCATTGCGTGGGGCGGCGCGGTGGAGCTCGCCCCCGCGGATGACAAGATAATCAAGATTGAGCACCCGCTTTCGCTGGATCCGGAGGGGCAGGTGATAGCGAGCGTCATGGCGAAAAAAGCGAGCGTGGGCGCAAAGTTCGTTGTCATTGACCTGCCTGTAGGGCCGTTCGTGAAAATCAAGTCACGTGAAATGGCGGAGGGCATGGCTATGAAATTCGTGCAGGTGGGTAAAATCCTCGGGATGAAGGTTGAGGTCCTGCTCACAAACGGCTCGGAGCCGTGCGGGAGGGCGTTCGGCCCCGCGCTCGAGGCAAAATATGCTCTTCAGGTGCTTGAGGGGAAGTTCTTTGACAATCTGGCGCAGAAATCCGTCGAGCTTTCGGGTGCGCTGTTTGAGCTTGTCGGCGACGTGCCAAAAGGAAAGGGATTTGACAAGGCGTACTGGCTGCTAAAATCAGGAAAGGCCCTCGGGAAGATGAAGGAAATAATCGGGGCGCAGGGCGGGAAAATTTATTCGTCGGAGCAAATCACGCCTGCGCGGTTCAGCAAAAAGATTTTTGCGCAGCAGAGCGGGGTAATAAGCGTGATAAATGTCGGGCTGCTTAACGCGATAGCGCGCGCGGCCGGGGCGCCGGCGAACCAGAAAGCGGGGGTTTTGCTGAATGTGGAGCCGGGGGCCAAGGCGCCGAAAGGGCAGTTATTGTTCGAGATTTTTTCCGAGAACGAGGAGAAGCTGGAGGGGGCCGTCAAAATCGCGGAATCACGGAATGTAATCGAATTCGGGAAAATAATACTCGAGAAATTCGAGTGAAACTTCTTTTGAATTGCGTGCGGAGTTCACTTCGAAATTTTTGAATAAAAGGCGGGGAAAAACCCTGGTTCGAGCAAATTCACTTTTTGCGCGGCCATTTCCTCGCCGGCAAGCGCCTTCTCAATCGCCTTTCCTTTAATGCCCAGGCGCTCGCTGAGCTGCGGCGCCGCGTTTTCGAGCGCGTTCCTGAAGTTCTTGTTCCTGAACCTGAAAACGTTCTTCACAAAGAAGATGAAATCGGCGGCGTTCTTTATCTTTGGCTGTTTCTTCTTCGCGTCAAGCACCACGAGCGCGGAATAGGAGCGCGGGGAAGGCCAAAAAGATTTTGGCGGGATGCTGCCGACAGCGATGCGCCTTTCAAAGCGGAGCGAGGTCAGGACAGACACATAGCCGTAATCCCAAAACCCGGGTTCGGCCATCACCTTCTCCACAAATTCCTTCTGGAGCACGAGCACGGCTTTCCCGGGCGCCGAGGCAAAGAGCCTCATCATAATGCCGGTGGAAATCCCGTAAGGCGGAAGAGAAACCATTTTGCCGAATTTCGGGGGCTTCACGGCGGTGAAATCCTCGTTCCGGAGGGTGAAATTTTTGTTTTCGAAAAACCTCTTTTTCAGAATTTCTGCCATCTTCGAATCCTTTTCAAAGCCTATTACTCTTGAGTGCTCCAATAATTTTGAGGTGAGGAACCCAGTGCCGCAGCCGACTTCCAGCACAGTATCCTCTTGCTTAAGCTGGGCTTCGGCAACCATCCTGTCAAGGAGGCGCTCATCGGTTATGAAATTCTGCCCATAGCCAATGCGCGGCATGAACTTGTGCTCGGCCATCAGCGCCTGCAGCTCCGAAAATAGGGTCATGTATTTGACACCGTTCAGCGGGAAAACCTGCGCGGCCTGAACTCCTTCTCCCTTGAAGGCGGCCTGACGAAAATGTAATGCTTGGCGTCCTCACGCTCGAGTTCGTCCAGAATCCTTCCGGAAATCGCCTTGATTGGGTCGTGGACGCCGGGAACCCTCGCGCGGATGTCGACGAAAGACTCGAAAGGCTTCTTCTCCCTTTCCGCAAGCAGCTGGAGCATGTGCTTCTTCCCCATGCCAGGAAGGAGCTCGAGCTGGTGCCTCTTGATGGTTATGCTGCGCGACAGGTTGTAAAATTCCACAAAGCGCTTTTCGTTAGCGAGAATCACTTTCTCAATTGCCTTCGGAAGCTCGGGCATCGAGTTGCTTGTGAGCTCCTTGAAAGAAATCCTGCGCTTGATGTAATCTATTGCGGGACGGTTGTCCTTGCCGACGTAAACCTCATCAAGGGCCTTCAGCTCCACCCCGGCCCGTGTCACAACCTCAAGCAGCGTGAAGAATTCAGTGCCCAACAGCTGTGCCAGCGGCTCTGTCTTGTAATCGGAGCTCCTGCCGCGCGGCAGGAAATCAAGCACTATGGCATTTTCCTCGACCTTCATCATAAAAACCCCGTTGGGGATTCACTGCTGCTTTGCGTATTTGGAGGTAATCTCGACGACCTGCTTTATTTTGTCGTCGGTTATCCCGCTGCCCTTGTACGGAATCAGCTTCGCGGTTTCAGCATCCGAAGGCAGTATGTCTATTGCCTTGGTGATGAAGTCCTCGTCAAGGTCAAGCTCCCTCAATTCCTTGAGAAGTTTTTCACCCTTTGCGGGAGTGACCTTTGAGAATTTCTTAGAGTAATCCAGCGCGGCCTGCTGTTCGTAAGTGAGCTCGCCTTCCTTGTGCCGCTCTGAAAGGAGTTCCTTCACTTCAAAGAGGGGCGCGTTCTGCGCCGACAGGAGCTTTTTCCCTATCATGCCGCTTCGCCCTCCGTGCCATCCTTTTTGTGCGCGTGCGCAGCATGCACCGCGTGCGCCGCGTGCGCCATAAGCTCGCTGCCTTTTGAAACCGTGAGGTGCGCGGGCCCGATTACAAGCTCTACCGGCTGGTTGCCGTTGTAAAGCGTGACCACGAAAGCCCTGCCCTGCTTGCCTATTACTGTTCCGGTCATGCCGTGGTAGCGCCTGAAAGGCTCGCCCTTGCCCTGCATCGAGGCGTTTATCTTGATGTCAACCTTCGAGCCGACAGGAATCTCCTGAAGCATCTTGTTTACAGTTACTTTGGGGCCCTTGCGGCTGATCTTGTGGCGTGTTTTCGCCTTCTTTCCGTGCGCTGCCTTGCTTGCCATGAATACCACTATGCAAAATGAACAGGAATACTATGAATTGATTGGGAAACGTTTATAAGGCTAGACTCGGAATTGCAAGAGGCCGGGCGCATGAATACGCAATTCGCGGTATTTTGGCGAAAGGTTTTTGCATGTGGGCGGTCAAAAAGCCTTTAAAAAGGGGATTTATAAAGCCTCTTGAATGGGCATATATAAAGGAAAACTCGTTTTCCATCGGGGGATTCATAATGCAGTACACAATCGTCAACATTGTCGCGTCAGCCAACCTGAACACAACCATCGACCTTTACAATTTGGCTGTTTCCATCCCAAATGTGGAATATGAGCCGGAGCAATTCCCAGGGGCCATTCTCAAGCTGAAGGAGCCCAAGGTCTCTATGCTGCTTTTCAAGAACGGGAAGATAATCTGCTCAGGCGCGAGCAGCGAAGCACAGATACCAATGGCGATTTACAAGGCATCAAAAATGATCCACGAAATACAGAAGAGCGTGAAGGTGCAGAAGAACGCCGATTACACTGTCGTGAACCTCGTGACAACTGCGAACCTCAAAATGACCCTGGACCTGTTCAAGACGGCGATGGAATCGGACAATGTCGAGTATGAGCCGGAGCAGTTCCCGGGAGCTATTCTAAGGATTACCGACCCCAAGCTTACGCTGCTTCTGTTCAAGAACGGCAAGCTCATCTGCGCCGGCGCAAAGAACGAGGAGCTGCTGAGGAAAGGCCTGCGCAAGGCGGCGAAGATGGTGCGCGCAATAAACGCGCCCAAAGGCGCCGCGAAGAAGGGCAAGAAGAAATTGACTAAGGAGGAGTAAATATGCCATTTGCCCACCGGATAACTCCAAAAGGCATACTGCACGAAAAAACTTCCTTAGAGAGAATTTTGCTCAGGAAAATAGCTGATACAAAGCAGGCGCATTTTATACAAAGCATTCGGCCAAAAGCAGAACATTCTTTAATTCATGAAAAGATATATCAATCGGATTCAATCGAAATGCCAGGCCACAGATACATAGGGAGTGTAACAGACCGAAAGACCGGTAAATCAATACACTTCCATGTGCCGAGTAAAACCTAACCTTTTAAACCTTCCAATATGCTATTTTGTTGATTAGCGGCCAGAGCGGCGGGGTCACACCCGGTCTCATTCCGAACCCGGAAGTTAAGCCCGCCAGCGACGTTGTCTGCACTGTTCTCTGAACGGAGCGGCGTGTACGCTGCTAATCACTTTTTTAATTCAAGTTGCGTTAATCGCAACTCTTTTCCTGCTTTTCCCTTGTTTTACGAGGGGCAGTTTTTGTAATAATGAATTTTTGATTTTTTGGCATGGTTTTCTTTTCAATTTTGTTTTATTTCCCCTTTTTTACTCCCAGTTTAGTGAACCTGATGTTTGGTATTCTGTCACGCGTGTTTCGAAGAAATTTTTTTCTTTCATAAGGTCAACTGATTGTGACATCCATGGGAATGGATTTGCTGTGTTGTATTGTTTTGGCAGGCCAATTCTTTCCAGTCTTCTGTCGGCAATATGCTCAACATATTCTGCAAACTGTTTTGCGTTGATTCCAAGCAAGCCATTTGGGCATGCGTCATAGGCGTATTTTTTTTCAAGTTCCACTGCATGTTTTATCAGCTCAATTATGTTTTTTTGAAATTCTTGTGTCCATGTTTCTGGGTTTTCGTTTTTGATGGTGTTGATGAGGTCGCAACCGAATGCCAGATGGATGCTTTCATCCCTCATTATATATTCGAATTGTTCGCCTATGCCAACCATCTTGTTCTGCCTTTTAAGCGCGAGCATCATTGCAAACCCGGCGTAGAAGAAAATTCCCTCCATTATCACATAATAGCCTATAAGGTCATGAAGGAATTCTTGGATATTTTTTGTTCCGCTTGTTACAAAGCCCGGACTTAACATGGTTTTTGTGAGGTTGACGACGAATTCGTCTTTTTCTTTTATTGAGGGTATTGTGAGGTACATATTGTATATTTCATTTGGGTCAAGTCCAAGTGTGTCGCAGCAGTAGATGAATGTGTCTGTGTGGACTGCTTCTTCGAATGCCTGCCTTAACAAATATTGCCTTGCTTCAGGATTTGTGATGTGGTTGTATACCGCGAGGACGAGGTTGTTTGCAGTGAGTGATTCTGCCGTTGAGAAGAACCCAAGGTTCCAGAGTATGAGCCTTCTCTCCGTCGGCGTTATTAGTGTAGGGTGTTTCCATTGCTCCACGTCTTTTTGCATTGATACTTCTTCAGGCGCCCAGTTATTTGCAACGCCTGTCTTGTAGTATTTCCTTGCCCAATTGTAAGTCATTGGCAGTATTTTGTTCGGGTCTGTTTTTGAGTTGTTTATGATTGTCAATTCCATCACCTCGTTACTGACATGCCTCGCATGTTGGATCTGCAATCAAGCAAACTTTTGGAAAGGGCTTTCCCTCTTTTTGTACCTGCACAGCAATCTGCGAGTATTCCCTTTTCTGAGTAAAACCATACTTTGATGCATCAAGAGTTGATTTCTCTACTTGGCTAGCTGCAAGAGTGCGCAGATAATACGTCGTTTTGAGGCCGCATTTCCACGCCAAAATGTAGATGTCATTTAGTTTTTGCCCTGAATTTCCTTGCAGGAATACGTTGTGTGATTGGCTCTGGTCAATCCATTTCCCCCGCTCTGCACTCATGCGAATGCAGAATTCTGGGTCAATTTCAAACGCTTCATTATATTTGTTCTTTATGTGTTGCGGTATAGCTTCAATCTGGTGAAGGCTTCCGTCATAGTACTTTATTTGTTCGAGCGTTGTTTCGTTCCAAATCCCTAGTTTTTTTAGGTCTTCGACAAGGTATGAGTTTACTAAGGTAAATTCCCCACTCATGTTGGATTTTACATAAATGTTCTTGTAAATCGGCTCTATTGAAGGGTAACAGTTTGCTATAGTAGAGATTGTCGCAGTGGGCGCTATTGCCATTACATTGGAGTTTCTCATGCCGTGCTTGCTGACGTGCTCTCTTACAGACCCCCAGTCAAGAGTTTCACCATTACTCACATCTATTTTTTCGCCTCTTTCTTTTTCAAGCATGGATATCGTGTCCTGTGGAAATAACCCTCTCTCCCATTTCGAGCCTTTGTATGATTGGTATGTTCCACGTTCTTTTGCAAGTTCTGAGGATGCGAGTATCGCACTATTCGAAATAATTTCCATTGAGTTATCCGAGAATTTCATTGCCCCTTCAGATTCGAACGGGGTATTGAGTTTGAAAAGCGCGTCCTGCAACCCCATTATACCAAGACCTATTGGCCTGTGGCGCATATTCGAGTTCCTCGCTTCTGCAGTAGGATAATAGTTCACATCTATTACATTATCTAGCATCCTTACCGCAGTTTTTACGCTCTGCGCAAGAAGTTCTGAATCAAGTTTTCCATCGACGATGTGTTTTTCTAGGTTAATTGAACCGAGGTTGCATACTGCCGTTTCATCTTCGGAAGTGTTGAGAGTTATTTCAGTACATAGATTCGAACTATGTACGACCCCTGCGTGGTCTTGAGGAGAGCGTATATTGCACGGGTCTTTGAATGTTATCCACGGGTGGCCCGTTTCGAACAGCATTCCTAGCATTTTTTTCCAGAGTTTTTGTGCGGAAACAATTTTGTGCCTGCGCATTTGCCCGTTCCTTGCTTTTTGCTCATAGCCTAGGTATGCTTTTTCGAATTCACTGCCGTATATTTGGTGTAATTCTGGTGTTTCGTCTGGTGAGAATAGCGTCCAGTTCCCATCCCGCATTACGCGTTTCATGAAAAGGTCAGGTATCCATGCTGCGGTGTCCATGTCATGTGTTCTTCTCCTATCATCGCCTGTGTTTTTTCGCAGGTCTAGGAAGTCCTCGAAGTCAAGGTGCCATGCTTCGAGGTAAGCACAGGTTGCTCCCCTTCTTTTCCCACTCCTATTTATTGCGACAGTTACATCATTTGCAATTTTTAGGAAAGGCACCACTCCTTGGCTTTCGACATTTGTTGCCTTTATCCATGAGCCTGTGGCGCGAATGTTTGTCCAGTCGTTTCCTAGGCCGCCTGACCACTTTGAGAGCTGCGCATTGTCCCCTAGGCACTTGAATATGTGGGCGAGGTCGTCTTTTACTGTTGTGAGATAGCATGAGCTTAGCTGTGGATGGGTTGTGCCTGAATGGAAGAGTGTGGGTGTTGATGGGACGAACCGCATTGGGGAAATAAGCTCATAGAATTCCATTGCTTTTGCATTTTTATCCTTTTCTTCAAGGGCGATCCCCATTGCAACTCTCATCCAAAATGATTGTGGAAGTTCTTTCTTGTCTTCGTATTTCATAAAGTATCTTTCGTGCAGGGTTTGTATTCCAGTGTAATTGAATAGTGAATCCCTTTCGGGTTTGAGCCTGTTTGCAAGAGCGCTGAGGTCAAAATCCAGTAGTTTTTTGTCAAGAGTTCCATTCTTTACTCCTGATTCTATGCCATGCAGAAAAGATTCGGAGTATAAAACCGGGATTTCGTCTTTCGTGAAATGTTTTTCATACGAGTTCTGGTATAGACTGTTAAGAAAAACTCTGGCCGCGAGGGTGCCGTATGAGAGTTCTTTTTCTATGAACGAGGTTGCGGCAAGTATTATTGATTTTGAAATTTCCTTGGTAGTCACTCCATCATATATGTTCTTGAGGGATTCTTTTGCTATGGCATCAATGGAAATATCTTCAAGCCCAGTTGCAAATGTTTCTATTGAAGCTCGGAGTTTTTTCATCTCGAATAGTACAAGTCTGCCGTCGCTTTTGCGTACGGTAAGTTTGCCGAGAAGGGATTTTTCCATGTTTTTTGCTTTTTCTTCCTCCCGCTCTTTTTGTCTCTTTGCCCTGTAGAGTATGTATTCTTTGGAAATTTCGTAGAGGCTGTTTTGGACGAGGTGTTTTTCGACGATGTCTTGTATGTTTTCAACGTTTGGATAAAAATCAGTGAATCTTCTCTCTATTTCGGAGCTTATGCCAGAAACTACTACGTCCAGTTGTTCTTGTGGAAGTTCGCTTCTGGTAGCCATAACTGCCTTCATTATCGCGTTTCTTATTCGTGAGTGGTCAAAATCTACTACTTCACCATTTCTCTTCACTATCATTAAACCCATTTTCAAACACCCCACTGACGTCTGGTAAAAAACCAAGATATTTTTTCCTGCATATTTTTCTGAGCCTAAATTTTCGCAGGAATCACTAGTACAGCTCCCTAGTATAAAAACCTTGCCACAAAAAAATCTTTGTATGGAAAAAGTAGTCTTCACTATATAAAAATTTAGTTTTCCGTACTTTTTATTTTACAAAATAAAAAAATGTTTCAATTCCGAACTGTAAAACTATTTTGCCATTGCATAATGAACCATTTTTTTATTTACATGGAATTTTGAGGCTTTTCTGTTTCTCATCAAATTTCCTTACGGTTGCAAAAGAATTGCATACAACGATATCCCCAATTTTCAGCCCCTCAATTTTATTTTCAATTTCGTAAACGGAATGGCTTCTTGCAATTTGCACCCGCTTCCCACCATTCAGAATGAGCCTGACTTTCCCTTTGAACTCATCGTAAGCTGACACGGCAACACCTTCGGCTTATTCAAACTCCAGCTTCCTGCTCGCCATCTTCAGGTTCTCTAGCACAATCAGCTTCATCAGCAGCGCAAACTTTTTGTCGTCGCGCTTCTGACTCAGATTTGCCATGTTCAGGCGTATTTCATTTTTTGGTTAGTATTCTTTAATGAATGCAAAACGAGTTGTTTCATGAAAATAATAAAATGCTTATCATTCCTGCTTTTTGACAGTTTTGTAAGTTCCATGTATTGCTGCACAAAACCAGCAGGGAAATTTATCAGCGGAAAGCCTTTCATAATCAATGTTTGGGCAAATATGGCGCGGGATGTCCTTGAGTTTCCGTCTATGAATGGGTGGATTCTCTGGAATTCGCTATGGAGATATGCCGCAAAATCCACAATTTCATGCGGTTTCATTTTTTTCGAGATGTTTTGCCTATAATATTCGAATAAATCCTCAAGCCTTCGTGGCAAATCTTTCCAATCCACAGTCTTGAATTCCGGATTACCTTTTATCAGAACATTTTGGGCCCGCAGTTCTCCTGCCCCGGCTTCAATCCAGTTCATTGCCTTTGCGTGGAATGCGAGAATTTTCTGCAAGTCAAACGGATTTTTGATCTTGATTAGCATATCAAGCGCCTTCTTGTAATCGGTTGTTTCCTGCATTTCCTGGAAAGTCCTGTTTTTTGGCGGAATATTTTGTTTTATGAGCCTCGCGGTTTCAGATAAGGTCATTGTATTGCCTTCAAGTGACAGGCTGCGGTGGATGAACAGTATTTCGTCATCGACGCTTGTGTGCTTTGGCGACTTCCTGAATTTTGCAAACTCGGAATCTATTCTGATGTTCAGTTTTTCCTCATTCGCATCTTCAAATATATTTTTACGGTTTATTTTGGCTTCTCCTTTCGACAATTCGACGACATTCTTCAAGAAATCCGAGTATACAAGTGTTCCAGAAAATGGTTTGCGGTTATCGATTAGAAGAAAACCGTGTTTCGAGAGAAAGCTCGAAATTCTTGCGATTGTTTTGCTGTTGAAGTGCTCCCCAGTGACATGTATTTTTTCCAACCCCATCCTGATGAATTCAACAGTTTTGTCCAAAAACAGCTCATTGTAATCAATCGCATTTCTCACGCAGAAATCAAGCGCCCGTAAAAGCTTGATTGACTTTTCAGTTTTTTCTAAGAAGTACCTTTTTTCTTCAACTTTGATATATCCCTCCTCTTCAAGCTGCTTGAGCCGCTTGTAAAATGCGTCGTATTCATAGGGAGTTTTACCCAGCTTTTTGAGCAGTTCTGATGCAGCCATACCTTCATTTAAAAACACCGAATAAAGCAAATCATACTTTGAAACCATGTTGAAACTTGCCACCAAAAACTATAAAAACAGTGCTATTTAGCATCAAAAATCAAGAAAAAGTGGAAATTCGATGCTAAATAGCGTCAAAAGTAAGAATGCATTAATTATGGGACTGGTTAATTAGCTACCGAACGCTGCTAATCACTTTTTCTGCCCTAGTGCCAACAATCTTTGAGCTTTTGGCACTTTGACAATAAATGGAGTTACGCCGGGGTTTGTCTCATTGGCTTTTTTCATTAGTTCCTTGACCTGTTTTCCATGGGCGATGACCTTTTCGTTGATTATGGCCACCCATTCCCCGCCATACATGGACAGGTCCGCATTTGAGTAGAATTCATAGTTCTTGGTTAGGGTAGCGCTGCTCATGATTAAATCACCAGACAATAAAGCCCGGGTTTGCCGAAGCAATCCCGGGGATGCAATGAAGTAAATATGAGAAAGCGCATATTTAAACCTTATTTTTAT
>CAYJRH010000029.1:0-13857 GCA_964372565.1 uncultured archaeon | reverse complement strand
GTATCACCTTAATGATACTCATGTCTAACTAATATATATTGTTTTTGGGGGTCGGCTGCCGGTGTGGGCCATATGGCAGCATAATTTTTGCTTCGGCGCCGCACTTGCCGCATTTGCGCGTTTCCTGCGGATTTTCAGTTTAGCCATGAAAAGGTTTGGGCGGAATAGTTAAAATTCCAGAGGTGCCAAGATTAATGCGGTATATTCGGATGCAGACAAAGCACAGGGCGAGCATAGTCCCGAGGCTAAGAAGGCGCCGTTCAATAAGTTTCGCCTCGGAAAGGGTTCGCCCGACCAACAGGCAAATTTTGGCTGAGCTAAGAAGAAAAGGCCCGAACGCCTCAAGGTTTATCGGCATTGCGGGGAAAACAGGCTTTCGAGGCGCGGCACCTTTTGCGCACGAAATGCTAAAATCTTCACAAAGCTACTTGGAAATTTCCTCGGCAGCCCACGCGCTCGCTTCGCTTGGGTACGCTCCCGCAATCCCTGATTTATTCAATCATCTCGAGCGGAGCGATGGGGCGGCAACGTCATGTGCACAGGCATTGGCGACTTTTGCCCTGAAACCCGCGGTGTTTGAGGGAATTGATTTGCCAAAGCCGATTTTTATGAACCGCAACGCCGAACAAATATTTGAGAGCCAGATCCTCAAGCCTATTTCGGGTTACCGCAATTTCAGGAGGCAGATGTCCAAACTTCGCGCAGGCAAGCAGTGAATTTCACGGTTTGCCATACTTTTATATTCCTTCCTCAGCAGAATTAAGTGTTTTATCCCGGCTTTTCAGCGGTTTAAAGTGGTTTTCATGAGCCTTTCAAAGCAGGTTGCCAGCACGCTCCAGATGGAGTACTCCAAGGAGAAATCCAAGGACTACAACTACGCGGCGCTGTACAGGGACAAGGTTTTCGCCCAGAGAAACTGGGAGGGCGCGGTTGTGCGCGTGGAAAATCCGTCAAACCTGCCAAGGGCGCACCAGCTCGGCTACAAGGCAAAGCAAGGGGTTTTTATCGCGCAGGTGAGGATAAGGAAGGGCTCGGGGATGCACCGCAGGCCTGCAAGGGGCAGGAGGCCGAAGAGGATGGGTGTCTCAAAGCTGACTCGCAGGGCGCCGAGGCGGGCGATTGCGGAAAGGAAAGCAGGGGGAAAGTTCCCGAACTGCGAGGTGCTCAACTCCTACTGGGTCGGCGAAGACGGAAGGAACACTTATTTCGAAGTCATCCTTGTTGACAGGGCGAGCCCGAGCGTGCTTGCCGACAAAAACCTCAGGTGGGTCGGTTCAAACAAGCATACCCGCAGGGCTGAGCGCGGCCTCACATCCGCGGGAAAGAAAGGGCGCGGCCTCTTCAAAGGGAAGGGCCACGAGAAGAACTTCCCGAGCCAAAGGGCGCACAACAGGACAGCAAAATAAATGTTTTAATTCTCAGGCTCCTGCAGAACCAATTTTAACCCCTATTTACCTCTATTGCATTCTATGCCCGCCAATTTTGTCAGGTTCTGCCGCCCTGAATCCGTTGCCGCAATTTCAAAGGAGCTCAAGGACGAAAATGTTGTGGTGGCATCGGCAAGCCTGAAGGGGCTAGAAGAGCTCCGGGAGAGGGCGCACGGTTCCGGGCCCAAATTATTTTCATGCGCCATTGTGGACAAGAAAGACAATAGTGCGCTCCAGAAAACGAAAAAAGCCGCTGACTTTGCCGCTGTGATGGGCTCTTCCCCGGAAATGTGCGCCTGGGCAGCGAACTCAAAAGGCGTTGATTTCCTGCTCCAGCCTTTCAGCGCGGAGAAATGCTTTTTGGACATACAAACTGCGAACGTCCTTTCGCAGAACGGCATCGCTGTCGCAATCCTGTTTTCTGATTTCCTCAACGCCCAAGGGTTCAGGCTTTCGCAGATGATGAAGAACGCGTCCATGTGCATCAGGCTGTGCTGCAGCGCAGGCGCAAAAGCATGGTTTGTGAGCGGGGCGCGCACCGAGAATGAGATGCGCGCGGCAAAGGACCTTTCCTCATTTGCGGTGCTGCTTGGGATGAGAAAGGAAGAAGCGCTGAAATCCGCGCGGCAGGATTTTTTGCAAATCAAGGGGGCGGCGAAATGAGCGTTCCTTCAGAGGCAAGGTGCCTCGAGCTTCTCGGCAAGTACGGCGCCCCTGAAAATGTCATTCACCACTCGGAACAGGTGAGGCGCGTTGCCAATTTTGTTGCGCAGAGCCTTTCAGCAAAGGGGTATAGGGTTGACCTCGACTTGGTTGACCGCGCCGCATTCCTGCATGATATGGCCAAGGCATATTGCCTCAAAAAAGGGTGCAGCCACGCAGCCGAGGCCGCCGAAATGCTGAAGAATGAGGGCTTCCCCGAGGTCGCTGAAGTTGTGAGGCTCCACAACCTTGATGAAGTGCTCAACTTCAGTGATTCGACCCCGCTCGAAGCCAAGGTCGTGTGGTATGCGGACAAGCGCGTCACGCATGAAAAGGTTGTTTCGCTCCGCGAGCGCTTTGACTATTTGAAGGGGCGCTACGGTTCTGTCACCGTGCAGAAAATGAACGAAATAATTTCAGCCGAAAAGCCGGCCTTTGAGCTTGAAAAGTGGTTTGTTATAAAAGCGGGGCTTGACGACAATTTCCTGCGCGGTTGGGGGTAAAAATGGCCGTGAACAAGAAGGCGCTGAACCCGATTCCGCCAACGCTCCGCGGGAAAAAAAGGTATATAAAATTCAGGTTTTTGTGCAGGGCCACGCTTCGTGAAAGGGATGCCTGGGCCGCGGTTTCTGGCACGTTTTCCTCGGTCTTCGGCTCAGCTGGCATGGCTGAGCAGAGGCTGTGGCTTGTGAAGTGGCTGCATGAAAAAAACGAGGGGATTTTGCGGTGCTCCCTTGCCGAGGAGGAGAGGGTGAAGGCCGGGCTGCTTTTCGTGCAGAGGGTTGGCGTTGATGTCGTGATTCCGGTAATTGTGGCGGTTTCGGGCTCGGTGAAGAAGCTGAAGGCCTAATTTTATATAGTGCTATATGCCTATAGTATATGGGTGATTTTATAGGCATTACCACAATCCAGGTCAAGGGCCCCACGCTCCAGCGCCTCAGACAGGTTCGAGAAAGGACAAAGTCGGCTTCCTACGACGAAGCGATAAACAAGTTAATGGAAAACAAGAAGAGGTCCATGTGGGGCGCCCTTTCTGGCGGGAAAAAATACACCGCGAAATTTATCCTAGATGGCTTGAGGGATGAAGTTGACCGAATATAGGAAGCTAATCGATTCATCTGTCTGGCTTGACTATTTTTTGCTAAAATCGCTTACTGTGCGAAGCCTTATTCACGACGAAAAATTTTCGCTCTTCAGTTCAGCAATTTCACTGCATGAAATAAAGAAAAAACTTCTCTTCTCCCGAAAAACGCCAAAGGAGATTTCCGATTCCCTTGACTTTATCAAAGAAAAGAGTTTCATAGTGCCGGTTTCTGAAGAACTTTGCGAGAAGAGCGCCGAAGATTCCGTTCGATTGGGGCTTTCGATGGCTGATTCCATTATCTATCGGTCAGCACTTGACAACAAGGCCGAGCTGATTACCCTTGATAGCCATTTTACTGGCAGAAAAGGCGCGGTCGTCCTGAAGGCCTAGCCGCAACGCCCAGTCTTGGCGATGCGGTGGAGTTTGCCCATTCTAAAATTGTTGGGCGGATAATATCACGCCTTTCGGAGCTTTTCCCGCGCCTTTTTTGCAAAGCCGCTTATTCTTGGTCAAATTGCGCGCGGCCTGAAGCGGCCCGCCAGTTTCAGCCATCTTTCTTTCCCATTGCGCCTTTCAATTCCTTTGATTATGCTTTTTCCCCATATGTCAAGGTTTTCCCACGAATATTCCTTAATCGAATTCCGCATTAGTCCGTGTTCCGGCATTATGAAGAATGGCGCAAAGAGTACAAATCGCGCTTTTATCAGCCCCATTGAGGCCAGTTCAGCAGCCTTTTTTTCCTTGCCTGTTTCCAAAACAGCTATTTCGTCCTCAGAAATCGGCATTTTCAGGCTAAGATTATCCATCCCCTTGAAGGAAATCTCAAACTTATTTTGCAGGCCATTCCTGTCAAGATACGCCTGGAACGCCTCACTCATCAACTGGCTTGTAAAGGTGGCTGTTCCGCAGAGGAATACGCCCTTTTGTTTCTGTGAGCCGCTTTGTGGAATTGCCATGCTGCCGATATGCGCCAACCTGTTTAATATCCATTATTCCCCCAGTTTTCAGCGTTTTAACGGTATTCTGGCAATTCCAAAGTCGTCTTTATATTCCTTACTGAATAGAGAATACTATCGAATTCAGGCTTATAAAGAGATAAAGAGGGGTAAATTTGTATCCGAGTTCTAGCCAGCCAGCCAATTACGACCGCGCAGCGACAATGTTCTCGCCCGACGGCAGGCTGTACCAGGTCGAATACGCCTCGAAGATAGTCTCGCAAGGCACAATGGGCGTCGCCTGCAAGTATACAGATGGCATAATTTTCGGCGCAGACAAGAAGATAACAAGCAGGCTCCTGCTTCCCGATTCGATTGAAAAGATTTTTCCTGTTGACGACCACATCCTCGCGGTTTCCGCGGGCCTTGTGGGCGATGCGCGCAGGCTTGTGGGCATTGCGAGGCAGAAGGCGCAGGAGAACCGCATGTATTACGCGGAAGCCATACAGGTCGAGAACCTCGTGAAGGAAGTCTCGAACACGATGCAGATATTCACGCAGTACGGCGGCATGAGGCCGTTCGGCATTTCATTCATAATAGGGGGGGTTGACAACACCGGAAAGAGGCTTTATGAAACAGAGCCTTCGGGCGCGCTTGCCGAGTACCAGGCAATCGCGATAGGGAAGAACAGGAACAAGGCAATGGAGCTTTTCGAAAAGGACTGGAAGGAAAACATGACAAAGGAAGCGGCAATAAAGCTGCTCCTCAGGGCGCTGGAGTACGGCCTCGATGAAAAGGAGAAGCTTGATGTAAAGAGGCTTGAGTTCATGCTTATCGACTCTGCGAGGAAATTCACGCCCGTCACCCAGGACGAGCTCAAAGGCTATTTCGCCGGCAAAAAAGAATAAAATCCTCGCACAGTCATAAAACAACCTTTCTTTTCGTTGCACGAAAAGAAAAGCGTCCCGGCAAAGCAAATGCTTTGCTGGGCACCGCAATCCGAAAGGATTGCGTTGTGACGGAAAAGAAAAGTGCTGTGGTGTTGAAAAAAGGAGAATAATATCGTATGGTAAGGACAGAGGATGCCGTCATTGCCCGGTTGGAGCATTCCGGCGAAAAGTTCGAGATACTCGTTGACCCGCACCTTGCAATGGACATGAAGCACGGGAAGGAAGTGGATTTCCAGGACCTCATGCTCATAGACCAGGTCTTCAAGGACGCTGGCAAGGGCGAGGCGAAGAGCGAGGAGAGCCTGCGCAAGGTCTTCGGCACAACCGATGTAAAAGCTGTCGTGAAAAGGATTCTTGCAGAGGGCGAGATACAGCTCACAACGCAGCAGCGCCGCGAAATTGGAGAGAGGAAGCGCAAGGAAATAGTGGCGTTCATTGCAAAGAATGCGATGAACCCGCAGACAAAGGCGCCACACCCGCCGCAGAGAATCGAGACCGCGCTCCAGGAAATAAAGTTTTCGGTTGACATCAACAAGCCTGTCAACGAGCAGATTAACGACGTGCTGAAGGAACTCAAGAAGCTTCTCCCGATTTCAATGGAGAAGCTCAATGTGGCGGTCAAAATCCCTGCGCAGTATGCGGGAAAGGCAAATGTTGTGCTTCACAAGTACGGTGTGCAGAAGGAGGAGTGGCAGAACGACGGCAGCCTGGTGGCAATGCTGGAGATTCCCGCAGGAATAATGCAGGATTTGTTCAACGAGCTCAACCACCTTACGCACGGCGAGCTCGAGTCGAAGATACTTGAAAACAAGAGGTGAACGGAAAATGGCTAAAAGGATAGTGATACCCGGCGAACTTGTAACCGAAGAAAGGAAGAAACTAGGCTCCCACGTTTTCGTGAGGGAAGGGAAAATATACTCGGATTCAATAGGGCTGGTGAACGACGAGGCGGATTTTGCGTCTGTGGTCCCGCTGGAGGGGAAGTACATGCCGCAGATGAACGACGTCATCATAGGCGTAATAACGGTCGAGAGGTTTGCGGGCTACAGCGTGGATGTGAACAGCTTCTACCCGAGCTTTGTCTCCAAGAAGGAGCTGCGCGAGGTTCTGAAGCCCGGAAGCATCATTTCCGCAAAGGTGATGAAAGTGAACGAGCTCAACGAGGTTGAGTTGGGGAACACGAGGATGTTCTTTGGCGGGGAAATAATCTCAGTCACGCCCGTGAAAATCCCGCGCATCATAGGGAAGGAAGGCTCGATGCTCAACATACTCAAGAATGGCACAGGCTCCAATATCATTGTCGGGAGGAACGGCCGCATCTGGGCAAAGGGCGGGAACATTGATTTGCTCACAAAGGCAATCGAGAAGATAGAGGGCGAGGCGCACATGGAGCACCTCACGAACAGGATTTCGGAATTCCTCGAGAAGCAATCCGGCAGGAAGCCCGCAGAAAAGGCAAACGAGGCGATTGAGATGATGGAAGGTGAACAGTGATGGGAAAGAAGAAAGACGATTCGATAACCTACGTCGACTCGAAAGGGAAGAGGCTCGACGGAAGGAAAGTTGATGAGCTCAGGCCGATAAAGATAAAGGCCGGCGTCATACCGCGGGCGGACGGTTCCGCTTACCTTGAATGGGGGCAGAACAAAGTCTTTGCAGCGGTTTACGGGCCGCGCGAGTGCCTGCCGAAGCACACCGCATCGCCTTACAAGGCCGTTGTGAAGTTCGTGTACAGGATGGCATCGTTCAGCGTTCCGGACAGGAAGAACCCGAAGCCGGGGAGGCGCGAGGTTGAAATCTCGAAAGTGTGCGGGGAAGCGCTCGAAAAGGCGATATTCGTTGAAAGGTTCCCGAACACTTCAATTGACGTCACTGTCGAAATAGTGGACAGCAACGCAGGCTCGAGGATAGCGGCCCTCACAGCCGCTTCTGTAGCGCTGGCTGACGCAGGCATCCCCATGAGGGATATGGTCTGCGGCACAAGCGTCGGCAAAGCCGGCGGAAAAATCATAGTGGATCTGGACAAGAACGAGGAGGACGCTCCGGATGCGGTTGACATCCCGATTGCGTTCCTGCCCAACTCGAAGGAGATAGTGCTTCTCCAGCTGGACGGCGTTCTGACAAAAAAGGAGTGGGAGGAAGCCTACAAGATGGGCGAGGCCTCCGCAGCGAAAGTTTATGAGATCCAGAAGCAGGCGCTCAAGGCGAAATACGCGAACTCGGGGCGCGCTGAGGCAAACGGAAAGGGAGTTGAGGAAAAATGATAGCGGAACTCTGGGATTTGAGGGTTGACAAAGTGATTGCCGACCTGAAGGAAGGCAAGAGAATAGGCGGCCGCAAGGTCGATGAGATGAGGAAGGCCTCAATCACGCACGGAGTGAGCGAGAACGCCGACGGCTCGGCGCGCGTGCTCCTTGGCGAGACAGATGTGATTGCCGGCATCAAGATGATTGTGGGCGAGCCTTACCCTGATTCTCCGGGAGACGGGAGCATCAGCGTAGGCGCCGAGCTCCTGCCGATGGCCGACCCGGCATTCGAAGTGGGGCCGCCCCGCGAGGAGGCCATAGAGCTTTCGAGGGTGGTTGACCGCGGAATCCGCGAGAGCCACGCAATCGACTTCAGTGACCTCTGCATAACCGAAGGGGAAAAAGCCTGGGTCGGGTTTGTGGACATATACATCATCAACAACGACGGCAACCTCTTTGATGCGTGCGGCATTGCGGCAATGAGCGCCCTGCTCGAGACAAAAATGCCGAAGCTTGAGGGCGGCAAGATTGTGAAGGGCGAGTACGCGGGCAAGCTCAAAATAAAGGCAAAACCCCTGCTCAACACCTTCGCAAAGATTGGCAATGTTGTGGTCGCAGACCCAATACTCTCCGAGGAAAAGGCAATGAGCGCAAGGTTCTCCGTGACGGTAACGGAAGACGATAACATAACCGCGTTCCAGAAAGGCCTCCCGGGCTCGTTCAAGTTCGAGGAGATAAACTCGGCAATAGACATTGCCCTGAAGAACAGCAAGCAAATAAGAAAGCTACTGTAAGGTGTTATACGGTATGGACGGAACCAGCAAGGTCGGGAGCACAGGGCGTTTCGGCTCAAGGTACGGCATCGGCATCAGGAGGAAGCTCCTGAAAGTGGAGCCCCTCCAGACGCAGAAGCACGCGTGCCCGAGCTGCGGCTCGGCAAGCGTAAAGAGGAAGAGCAGGGGCATTTTTGAATGCAGGAAATGTTCGCATGCTTTTGTGGGCGGGGCATATCTCCCGCAGACCCTCGCCGGCGGGATAATCTCCAAGATGGTTTCGCAGAAAGTGTTTGCGCCAGAAATGGTTGCCCAGCTGACAAAGCATGAGGAAGCCGTGGGCAGGGCTGCCGCGGTTGATGCGCAGCCTGCAAAAGAGGATAAGAAAAGCCCCAAAAAAGGCAGGGCCAAGGATGCGGAAAAATCAGCAGAGCCCGAAGCTTCCATGGAATATTCTGAAATCGATGAGGAGGAATCCTGAATGTACAAATGCCTGCAATGCGGGAAGGAAGTCACAACAATAATCGCGGGCGCGGTGCGCTGCCCCAGCTGCGGCTTCAAGATATTCACAAAGACAAGGGAACCGATAACCAAAACGGTGAAGGCGCAGTAAATGCCTTCGCTCGAGACTTTTTTCCAGTTCCAAACCGAAGCCGAGGCGCAAGCCGCGGCAAAAGCCGTTTCTCCAGAGCTTACCAACACTTTCGAGAAGCGCTCCCGTGCGGGGATGCATACCAATAAAAATGTTGTTTCGCTCAAGATTGTAGCTCAGGACGAAACAGCGCTCAGGGCCTCGCAGGGCTTCTATTCGCGCCTTTTCGGGCTTTGCAGGGAAATTTCGCTTTTGCGGAGGTAATTTGGATGGCCGATTTGAACAAGGCTATACAGGAATTCGAGAGGGGCAGGCTGCAGCTCTCGGCAATAGAGGGCCAGGCGCAGAACCTCGGAATGCAGTCCAAAATCCTCGAGGAAGCGCTCAAGGAGCTTTCTGAAACAAAGGAAAAGAAGGTTTACAAGGCGGTCGGCAATATCCTCATCCTTACCGATATAAAAAAGATGGAGAAGGAGCTCGTAGAGCAGAAGGAAACCGTCGACCTGCGGCAAAAGACAGTGAAGAACCAGGAAGAGGCTATGCTGGACAAGCTCAACAAGCTCAAATCAGAAATCGAGGCTGTTCAGAAGGATGCCTCTAAAGGCGCGGCGAAGGGAGAGGCCGAGTGAATGCCGCTCAAAAGCCTTGCCCCGCTGTTCAAGAAGAAAGTCCTGCTCTTAACTCATTCCGGCTGTGACGTTGACGCGCTCTCTGCGGCGGCAGCGGTTTATTTTTCGCTGAAAGGGAAATCGCGCCTGACTATCGGGGTTCCTGACCACTTGAACGTGAACGCCGCGGCGCTGGCAAAGAGCCTTTCCATCCCTTTCGCAATAAATCCCCCCGTTTTCTCTTTCGATGCGATTGTTTGCCTTGATTTCAACGAGCGCGGCATGCTGGGCCAGATGAAAAGCAATTTCCTTGAGTTCAAGGGGGGAAAATTCCACCTCGACCACCACAGGAAAAACGCGGAAAGGCTCGCCCCTGCATCGAACTCGCTCCTCGGCCCAAAAGCCGTTTCAACGACAGAGATTGTTTACGATTTGCTGAAGGCGACAAAGCTGAAAATCCCGAAAAAGGCGTATTTGTGCATTGCCTGCGGCATCATTTCCGATTCGGCCTCATTCATGGTTGCCGACCACGAAACTTTCTCCATCATGGCTGAAGTGATGAGGCTCGCCGGCGCGCCATACAGCAAAATAATTGCCCTCTTTTCTGTTGAAAAGGATTTTTCCGAGAAAGTTGCGCGCCTCAAGGCGGCGAAGCGCTGCAGGATTTTCCGCTCGGGTGAGTGTGTTGTTGCAATTGCTGAAATAGGCGCCTTTGAGGCGGATGCCGCCTCTGCGCTTGTGCGCGTGGGCGCGGATGCAGCGTTCTGCGGCTATGCGGACAAGGGCGCTGTGAGAATAAGCGGGCGCGTGAACAATTACTGGATGAGGAAGAACGGGTTTGATTTGGCGCGCGATGTGCTTGGAAGGCTTGGCTCATACTTCAAGGGCAGGGGCGGCGGCCACGCGGGCGCAGCAGGCTTCAACGGCTCCGGCGATTCGGTTGAGGGGCATTTGCTAAAATGCGTTGATTTGGTGCACGAATTCAACCTGAAAAAAAATGGCGCGCCCGGCCAGCTGAAGGAGTACAGCTGAACACTGCGCGGCGCTATTTTTTCGGTTTTTTCTTCCTTGTTTTTTCCTTCCTTGAGGCTTTCTTCCCCGCGCGCTTCTCAGCCTTCCGGGTTTTTTCCATTTCCTTCAATTTCTCAAGTTCCTCCGGAGTGTACGGTCTCGCGTACTTCCTGTACTTGGTTTTTGCCCAGTGCTCGGGCTGCTTTTTCCTCAGCCTGAGCTCCTGCTTCAATAGCATCCTGCGGAGCTTCTCAGAAGGCTTCCCCAAATCCATTTGCATCGGGAGTATTCCCTTTTTTCATGTATTTAATACATTGGGTGCTTTTATGCCCGGGAACGCGTGAAAAGGGGTTTTAGTAACAGTTTTATAGAACGCCGCCCAATACTTTCGCATGGCCGGCATTATTGTCGCGGAAAACCTGACCAAAAAATACGGGCAGGTTGTTGCGCTTGAGAATGTTTCGCTTTCGGTCTCCAAAGGCGAGGTGATCGGGATACTCGGCCCGAACGGAGCCGGAAAGACTACGCTTGTTTCAGTCATCTCAACTTTAAGGAAGCCGACTTTTGGGAAAGTTTTTTTCAGCGGAAAGGACGTTTCAAAGGACCCTGCAGCAGTCCGCAGGGAAATTGGCATTGTTTTTCAGGGCACAAGCCTTGACCCGAAGCTCACCGTAAAAGAAACGCTTCTCCTTCATGCCTCGCTCTTTGAGATGGACGAGGGGCTGGCGGACAAGGCTGTGCAGGAAACAATGCTCGAGTTCTCATTGCATAAGCTTCACAGCAAGCTAATTGAAAACCTCTCCAACGGCCAGAGGCAGCTTGTGGAAATCGCGAAGAGCCTGCTTCACAAGCCCAAAGTCCTTATATTCGACGAGCCCACAGTCGGCCTTGACCCCGAAGTCCGCAAGCTAATTTGGGATAAAATTGAGGGAATCGCAAAGGACGGGGAAAAAACCGTGCTGATAACCTCGCATTACCTCGAGGAGATCGAGCAGCTTTGCGAAAAAGTTGTCCTGATGAAGGCGGGCAAAATCATAAGGGTGGAATCCATTTCAGGCCTCAAGGAAGAGACAGGGAAGCTGATTTCCTTTTCCCTCTCGCGCAGGGCAAATGTTCCTGAGCTGGAGAAAATTTTGGGCGCAAAAGTGATTGATGCCGGGGATTCGTTCTTTGTGAGGCAGCCTGTCGATTTCGAGGTCAGCGGCCTGATAAGGAAGCTTGCTTCCAAAGGTTTTGAGATCAGAGACATAAGAGTAAAGGAAGCGAGCCTTGAGGACCTCTATCTCGGCATGATGGGTGATGCGAAATGAGTTCTGCCGGATTTGTCGCGAGGATGCTTGGCCTCTCAATGAACAGGCTCAGCCGCGACAGGCACTCAATTGTCGCGGAGCTTCTTGAACTCCTTGTTCCGCTTGTATTGTTTTACGGGCTTTTCAAGGCGGATTTCATTGATGGCACAGGAATCATCAAGGTCACGCTGCTTTTGCTGATGGCCATCGGCATTGGAACAGGCTCACGCCTCGGCATCGATCTCGTAAGTTACAGGAGCCAGGGATTCCTTCGCGAGATTTACAGTTCGCCTCTTCCTACCTGGGCAAAGCTCGCAGGGCTTCTCGCCGAGCCTTTTGTAATTGGAGTAACGCGGACACTGATCGCGCTGATATTGCTAATTGCAATGGGCTTCACAATAACGCCGCTGCAGGGCGCCGCCATCGCGCTTATTGAGGCGTTTGCAATGCTTTTCAGCGCAATGATTTCAATGCCGATAGCAGCCCGATTCCAGGGCTCCGGCACGCTCAACATTCTGATGTGGCTTGCAAGCTTTGCGCAGTTCGGGATAAGCGGCCTCCTGATATCCGCGCAGTCGCAGCCAGTGATTTACCTTAACCCTTTCTCATACCCCGCGGACCTCCTGCTGCACGTTTCAGGGCTCGCGGCCAATTATCCATTCGCTGCGGATATAGCGATTTCAGCGGCATTGCTGCTCATCTCGTACTTCCTGGCCGCAAAATCCCTTGAAAACCTCGAAGTTTGAATTTCTTATCAACTTGCAGGTTGATTCCGGCTTAACCTCACTTATATTACTGCGGCGGCAGCGTCTTTCTGTGCAGATTGATGTGCCGGCCGGCGGTCTCTGCTCGCAGAAACTCCCCTGCCTATTGGCAGGGGGTTCCACTTGATATGGGGGGTGTGGATTTGAAACTGTTGGAACTGGCGCTTTTCCGCCTCGCGCTTATGGGCGCGATAACAGTCGAGGAGGCAAAGGTATTGAAGGCTATTTGGGAGAACAGGGCATGTTCAGAGCATTCGCTGCTCCTGGCAACAGGCCTTGAAAGGCCTGAATTAAAGTTCGCTGTTGAAGTGCTCCGGCAAAGGGGGCTGCTGCAAAGCGCGGGCGCGTTTCACTTCGCGCCAAACCTCGAATTCGAGATATGCAGGATGATTGATTCCTGCGCGGAGCAGGGGCTTCTGCTGAACGTTGCGAGGTGAGCCGCAAAGGAATAAATACGCTCCCGCACCTATACCTTATCAATTTGCGGTGGTTTTGTGGGATTGCTCGGCAGCCTAATAGGGGGCAAAAAGCCTGAAGAAGATAGCTCGCCGCAGCCCTCCGCGCATCAGGGGAAATATTCCGAGCCTTGCTCCGCGTGCGGGAAGCCCGGCACTGAAAAGAAATGGGCGGGAAAGTTTTGGCATGTGAAGTGCCTGCGGCAAATGAAGCGCGCGGCAAAAGGGATGCTCTGACAATGATTCCATGTAAGGAAGACGGCGACAATTGGGCGGATTGAATCCCGGATCACTTTGTCTTTATTATTAAAAATTTCAAGATTGATGTGATACATTTGACAAAATGGGTTTTGCACGCCACAACAAAAAAGAAGCTTCCGAGAATTACTGAAAATGGTATAAAACCCCAATTACCTTGGGAAAGCAGGGGTTTCATTAGGGCGCCGCACAAAATGATTCCGCAATTAATCAAAAGGGGATTATTCAAAGTTCCAATGAAAGCCTGCATAATTGACCCGAATAATCGCATGGAAGTTGTAGATTCTGTATACAATGCATTACGAGCTGCGACTACCCATGTCACGGGGTTGTTTGGGAGTGCAAGAACCGAGTTCAGAATGTCTAAACTTGCCATTCTAATAGCTCCGGTAGAAAATGCCCGACTTTCAAACAAACAAGAAATTACTTTTTGGGTGAGGGCTGGCAGAGGCAGGAAAACACGGCAGTATGGCGCCAAAATTATTGAGGCTGAAATACAGACAAACCCAAGGGTAATGCTAGAGGTCGAATTTGACCTGGCTATGCTTCCGCAACCTAATTCAGGATATTGGTTAAAAACCAACCGCAAGATTGCGAACGACATCGCAGATAAAATAATTGCTAAAATAAAAACGTTGGGGAAAAATAAACAATTTTATCAAAGAGTGAATCATACATAGTGGCCCTGTGCAACCACCCGACTATTTTTTCCCGCGCACCCTTCCGTAAGCATCCTCGTAGCGCACAATGTCGTTCTCATCAA
>CAYJRH010000028.1:5669-14230 GCA_964372565.1 uncultured archaeon | reverse complement strand
GCTCCCAACCGGCGAAAGGGTTGGGGCGCGCCCTTCCGACGCGCATGTCGGATGCAATACCAATTTTAACCCTTCCACAGGACATTCCGAGTATGCACATGCACAAAGTCGGGATAACAGGGAGGCGGGACAACAGGCTCGCGCGGGAAACGGCGGAGCGCGCAATGGCGCTGCTTGCAGCCAAAGGGATTGCGGTTGAGGTTGACAGGGGATTCCTGGGAAAAGGAAGGCACCCAAGCAGGCTTGATTGCGACATAACGCTTTCGTTCGGGGGGGATGGAACCCTTTTGAAAACACTCCGTGAACAGGGAGGGAAAACGCCCATTGTCGGGGTTAACTGCGGGTCGCGCGGCTTCCTGCAAACCTACCAGCACGATGAAATCGAGAAGGCTGTGGATGACATTGCGGAAGGGAAGTGCCATGTTGAGAAGCGCTCCCGCATCCTTGCAAAAGTGGATGGCAGGGCTGTTGGCGAGGCGCTGAACGAAGTCCTTGTCGTTCCCGCAAAGGCGGGGCGGCTCCTGAAGTATAATTTGCGCATAGGAAGCGGGGAGCGCATGGAATCCGGAGACGGCCTCATTGTGGCAACGCCGACTGGCTCAACAGCGCATGCGCTTTCCGCGGGCGGCCCGATTGTGAAGGGCAACGCCGCGGTATTTGTTGTTGTGAGCATGAACCCTGTTGACTGGAAGCACAGGCCGATTGTAATCAACGACCACGAGAAGGTCGTTGTTTCGGGGTTTGGGGGGCTCGCCGCGGAAGCGATAATAGATGGGCAAAAAAGGTTTAGGATCAGGAAGGACGTGGAGCTTGCGAAGGGAAGCGAGGTGCTATTTGCTGTGAGAAAAGGCTAACGCCGAAACAGCAAAAATTTTTCCTTGCGCCCCTGGAGTTGGAAAGGTTTTAATAGCTTGGAACACTGTTTCTTACTGAGTCATCATGCGCCCAAGTATTCTAAAAATTTCTCACAGGAGGTTCGGGCACGGAGTTGCCGCAGACCCAAGATTGGTAAGCCCATACGCGCAAGGAATGCGGATGGAAAGGAAAAGGACAACGCACGGCGGAATGATTCCAATTCGGACCGTTGCACCTGATGCCTTCGAGCAAATCAGGAAATTGGAAGCCGACCCGAAGATACCGCTGAAGGGCGTTGCGGTGAAGCTCGCGGAAGCGGCGGTAAGGGAATTCAGGCTGCATCCAAAAACCCCTGTCACTGACCTCGCAATGCGGATTGCAAAGGAGTTCAGCGCGCTCCCGGAAACCGTGCCGCTGAATGAGCGCATGGTAAGAAGTGTGATGAGGCATAAGAGCGGCAAAGTCATCGAAAGATGGCTCCCTGTAAACAGGTGGCACGTCGAGGAGGCAATAAGGGTGTTGGAGGCGAATGAAGTAATCAAAAGACGCTCCATCATAAGGAAACTGCCGGGAGCGCGCGCAAGGGCTGCGGAGAATGAGCCGCAAGCGGTGCCGAGTTTCAGCAACAGTTTTGTCAGGCTGTCGGAGAATTGGCGCGAGAAATTCCTGAAGCTGCGGTGGGGAACCTATGACGGGCACTTGGCGAACCAAATTGTCGGCATTTTGGAGAAAAACCCGCCGCGCAAAATCGGGATGGAGAAGGCGAAAGCGCATTTAATGCGTTTAGTGACTCCGCCGCCGAGCTACACGACGGCAAGCGCAGGAGGAAAATTCTCTCTGGTCAAGAAAAGAGGCTTGGGCCAAAGAGCCAACCCCGGCAGGATTTCCAAAGTCCTGAGGGAGTTGCATACAATGGGCGTGGTCGCGCTCGAGCCCCCGAAGGCCAATGGAAAAAAATGAGCGGCTAATTCTAGCCCGTGACATTTCCCCTCAGCGCGTCGAGGCCGCGCATCTCCGCAAGGAAATCATTTGCAAGCGCTGGCACATTCCTGGGCCCCGCTCTCTTCCCGGGGATTCTTCCCGGCATAAAATCAATTGGCCTGTGAAATGGATAAAAAAGAATTGGCAGGCATCATTGCCTCGCGGCGTAAGCGTTCCTTTCGTCAACCACTTTCTTTAGGCTCATTATAAACGCCTTTCTCAGCTTCTGGTATTTGCCCCATTTCCTCGTTAGCGGCTCGGCGCCCCTGTTGCTGCCGGAATAGCGCAAAAAGTCGCTAGCGATTTCCTGGGCCAGGTGGGCAGTGCTGACAGGTTCCGCCGCGCCGCCTTTGCCCTTGACCAATATTATCGGGCCGATTTCCTTTATTGCGAGATCCCTTGCGAGCCAGACTTCGGCTTGCTTCAGCTTATCGAATGACAAATTGGTTAATAGGCGCCACAGCGGGCCGTTGTTAAAGCTCTCGCGGAGCTCCCTCATGTGCGTTTCATGGGCGTCCGCAATTTTCCTCTTGATTTTTGGGGGAAGGCGTGCCATTTAGGAATCAAGAACGCTTTTTTATAAAAAACAACCCCTCTTCGTCAATCGTCAATTTTCGGATGGACAAAGGTCGTAAGGTTTATATAGGGGTTTTGGCACAAAGGAGGGCATGCAATCAAAGGAAACAAGCGACTTATTGAAGACAGGCCTTGCAAAGCAGAGAACAAGGGCAAGGACCGTAAAAGCGGTGCTGGCACGGATTCACCAACTATACTAAACGCTTTAAAGCCGGCAAGCGATAAGATTTATCAGCCGCGATGCCTCAAGCCGGATGCCAACAGCGCTGAGGGCCACGGGGTTTGGGGCGGAGCTTGCAATTGGGGGAACTGGGCTTGAAAACATCCAAAATTTCAAAATTCTACGGGAAAACGCTCGAGGAAAGGCTCTCAATCCTGAAGGAGTTCGGGGAGCTGAGCGAGGAAGAGGTTGCGCAGCTTCGGAAATACGGGTCGCTGGAATTCGAGGCAGCGAACAGGATGATTGAAAATGTCTATTCGACCTTTCCCCTGCCGCTTGGGATTGCGACAAATTTTGTTGTAAATGGCAAGGAAGTGCTTGTGCCGTTCGCTATTGAGGAGCCTTCGGTTGTTGCCGCAGCGAGCAACGCCGCAAAGATGAGCTCGGGCTTTGAATCAAAAGCTACTGAACCTATTATGATAGGCCAGATACAAATTGTGAAGGTGAAGGGCCCGAAGGCGGCGCTCAAAAAAATAATGGCAAGAAAGAAGGGTATACTGGAAAAGGCGACGGCTGTTGACAGTACATTGGTGAAATTCGGCGGCGGGCCGAGAAAACTCGAAGGCAAAATCATAAGCACAAAGCGCGGAAAAATGGTGATACTCCACCTGCTTGTCGATGTGAGGGACGCGATGGGAGCAAATGCAGTGAACACGATGTGCGAGCGCATAGCCCCGATGATTGAAGAAATTTCCGGCGGGGAAACAAGGCTCAAAATCATAAGCAACCTCGCGGTGCACAGGACAGTGAAAGCGGCAGCCGTCTGGAAAAAGGGCGTGCTTGGGGAGGACATGGCGAGGCGGCTCGGAATGGCTGATGCGATGGACAATGAGATTGAGAGGCTCGGCTCTGACGCTATTGAAAAAATCCTTGACGCTTACGAATTTGCTGCAAACGATGAATTCCGGGCCGCGACGCACAATAAAGGGGTAATGAACGGCATTGATGCCGTAGTAATTGCGACAGGAAATGATTTCAGGGCTGTGGAAGCGGGGGCGCATGCATTTGCCTCGCGCTCTGGAAAATACAAGCCACTTACAAAATATTACAAGGATAAAAGCGGAAATTTGGTTGGCGGGATTGAGCTGCCGATGGCCGTAGGATTGGTCGGCGGCGCGACGAAAACCCACCCGATTGCGAAAATAAACGTGAAGCTGCTCGGGGTCAAAACAGCGGGAGAGCTTGCCGAAATAATCGCTTCAGTGGGGCTGGCGCAGAACTTTGCCGCGCTGCGGGCGCTGGCGAACGAAGGGATACAGAAGGGGCACATGAGGCTGCACGCGAAAAACATCGCGGTAACGGCGGGCGCAACGGGCAAAGAGGTGGAAGAAATTTCGGGGAAAATGGTTGCTGAAGGGAACATCAGCGTCTCGCGTGCAAAAGAAATACTGGTGGAAAAATGATATTGCACTATGGCCCATCGAAGATGGGCCGACATCTGCTCCCTCCCGACGAGCAGGTCGGGGAAGGGAATATAAGCGTTTCAAGGGCAAAGGAAATAATGGGGGAAGGGAAATGAATAAATTTCTGAGGGATGGGATGATTTACTCGATAGCATTGCTCGTGCTCTTCGGTGCGCTTGATTTGTTCATCAACAGCCATGTGGCGGATGCTTCAATTTCAGGGTTTCCGCTGGAGTACTCAAGCAGATATACCGGGCTTTGCCCTTCGGACCAATACCCATGCGGAAACGCCAACTTCAATTCCACAAACCTTGCAATCGACATGGCAATCCCTATTATAATTGGGTTCGGAATATCTTACGCAAAAAATTCTACGGTGAAAAAATGAAACCCGGAATAGTCGGATACGGAGCCTACATCCCGAAAAAGCGCATCACGGTTGAGGAAATCGCCCGCGTCTGGAAAAAGGACGGAAGGAAAATCTCCGCGAGCCTGGGAGTGAAGGAAAAGGCGCTCGGCGCATGGGATGAGGACACTGCGACGATTTCGGTTGAGGCTGCGAGGCTCGCGCTCGATGTCGCGAAAATAAACCCGACGCACATTGACGCGATTTACATCGGCTCGGAATCGCACCCTTACGCCGTGAAAACAACCTCTTCCATTGTCGGCGAAGCCCTTAATGTCGGGCAGGATTACATGTGCGCGGATTTGGAGTTCGCGTGCAAGGCGGGAACAGCGGGGCTGCAGATTGTCTACGCGCAATCAATGGCGGGCATGATAAGGTATGGATTGGCAATCGGCGCCGACACCGCGCAGGGAAGGCCTGGGGATGCTCTTGAATTTACGGCGGGGAGCGGCGGCGCTGCGTTCATTGTTGGCTCGGATAAAGATGAAATTATTGCCGAAATCAATGACACTTACTCATTCACAACCGACACCCCGGATTTCTGGAGGAGGCAGCACGCGGAATTCCCTAGGCACGCCGGAAGGTTCACGGGAGAGCCAGCCTATTTCAGGCATGTTGTCAGCGCCTCGAAGAACATGATGAAAAAAACCGGGCTGGAGCCGAAGGATTTTGCTTATGCTGTTTTCCACCAGCCGAACGGGAAGTTCCCGCAGCGCGCCGCGAAAATACTAGGGTTTGATGATTCGAAAATAAGGCAGGGGATGCTGACTCCGCTCATAGGGAACACTTACTCCGGGGCTTCAATGGTTGGGCTTGCGAGCGTTCTTGATGTTGCGAAGGCTGGGGAAAAGATTCTGGTAACGAGTTACGGGTCGGGAGCGGGAAGCGATTCATTCGTAATTACCGCTACAAAGAACATCGAGAAGAAGCGCGCGAAGGTGCCTGTGCTGGAAGCAATCAAGGAGAAGGAGTATGTCGATTACGCGCAGTACGTGATTCACAGGAAAAAGATAAAGAGCCTGGGTGAATGAAGATGAATTGGAAAAAAGTTTTGCCGTATTCAGTATTGGCATTCATTGCTCTGCAAATTATCGGATATTTTGCAATGCCTCCGTGGTTTAAGCTCACAGGATATCCGGCTCCGATTTATTCCTATAGTTGCCCTTCTGGAGGTGGCGCTTGTGCTTACTCGCCTGATTTGGTAATCCCTGCGATAGTAATAGACATAGTGGCGCCTTTGATTATTGGATTTGTGATTTTGTATGTTAAAAACAAGGTGAAAAAATGAGAAGCGTTTCAATCATCGGCGCGGGGCTCACGAAGTTCGGCGAGCACTGGAACCTGAGTTTTAGGGAGCTCATAGCGGAAGCCGGGATAAAAGCAATACAGGATTCCGGCCTTGAGAGAAAGCAAATACAGGCTGTTTACGGCGGGTGCATGGCCTCTGGAAGGTTTGTGGGGCAGGAGCACATCGGCGCGCTTATCGCAGACCAATTGGGGCTGAACCCGATTCCGGCGACAAGGCTTGAGGCAGCATGCGCCTCTGGGGGAGTTGCGCTAAGAAACGGGTTCATGGCGGTTGGGAGTGGCATGTATGATATTGTAGCTGTCGGCGGAATCGAGAAAATGACGGAAGTGAGCATAGAGGATGCCGGATATGCGCTCGGCGGAGCCGGTGACCAGGAAACGGAGCTATTCATGGGGGCAAGCTTTCCGGCAATTTACGCATTAATGGCGAGGGCGCATATGGAGGAGTTTGGGACAACTGAGGAACAGATGGCTGCAGTGTCTGTGAAAAACCACAAGAACGGGGCCCATAACGAGTACGCACAGTTCAGGAATGAAATTTCGGTGGAAGATGTCATGAATTCTGGGTATATTGCTTCCCCTTTGAAACTTTTGGATTGCTCACCTATAAGTGATGGAGCGGCAGCAGTAATTCTTGCTGAAACATCAATGGCAAAAAAGCTCGTAGAGCAACCTATTGAAATAATCGCATCCGCCCAGGCAAGCGATGCACTTGCACTTGCAAGCAGGAAGAGCCTTACAGAGCTCAATGCCACAAAGGTTGCCGGAAAACAAGCTTTAGAGAATGCAAAGCTCAAACATAAGGACATTGACTTTGCAGAGCTGCACGACTGCTTTTCCATCGGGGAAATTATGGCAATTGAGGATTTGGGGTTTGTCAAAAAAGGGGAGGGCGGAGCAGCAACTGAAAATGGGCTAACAGCAATGAATGGGGAAATTCCAACAAATACATCAGGCGGACTAAAAAGTTTTGGACATGCCGTAGGAGCAACGGGAGTAAAACAAGCAATTGAAGCTTATTGGCAGCTCAAAGGCGTTGCAGGAAAAAGGCAGGTAAAGGACGCAGAAATTGGGCTTACGCACAATGTCGGCGGAAGCGGCGCGACGGCGGTTGTGCACATCTACAGGAAAGTTTGAGGTGAAAAAAATGGCTATGATACAGACAACAACAGATTTTATCCCAGGGAAAAAAATCGTGCAGCTCTTGGGGGTTGTGAAGGGCAACACCATTCGCTCAAGAGGGGTGGGAGGGCACTTCGTTGCAGGGCTAGAAGGGGTTTTCGGCGGCGAAATTTCGGCGTATGTCATAGCGCTCAATGAGGCACGTGAAGAGGCAATTAAGAGAATGGTTGCAGAGGCTGAAAAGCTCGGCGCCGACGCAATAATAAATGCAAGGTTCGTGACAAGCGAAGTGATGCCATATGCAGCGGAAATACTTGTGTATGGCACAGCGGTAAAACTTGGGTGAAAAAATGCAAGGTTCGTTGCCGCTGCACTGGAGAAAGTACCCTGAGAGGTACAGGCTCGAGGGGAACATAAACGAGGAAACCGGGCAAGAGTTCTTCCCGGCGCGGGTCATCGACCCGACAGCGGGAAGGAGGGGCAAGCTTTCCCCGAAGGAGATGCCGCGCGAGGGCAAAATATTGAGCTGGACGGAAGTGTTTGTCGGCCCCACGGGCTTCGAGAACGAAACGCCTTATTTCCTCGCGATTGTGGAACTGCCGAACAAAATCAGGCTGCTCACCCAAATCGTTGACTCGGAGCGGGAAAAAGTGAAAACCGGCGCCAAAGTGAAGAAGGTTTTCAGGAAGATTTCGGACACCGACGCGGAAGGCGCGATAGCGTACGGGTATAAATTCAAGGTCGTATAGCTGCCCCTGTATAGCCGCTTAAATGCTTCGGCTTTCTCTTATTGGCGGGTTAAGATGACGGGAAAAGGGGAGGGGTTCGGCAAAACAATCCTCTTCGGCGAGCACTTCGTGGTTTATGGCCTGCCTGCAATAGCTTCCGCGATTTCAGACCGCACAATCGCAACCGTCGAGAAAGGGGGCAAAGGCATCGGGCTTGTCGACAACAGGCCAGAAGTGAAAGGGTACAAGGAAACAAAAAAAGGCGAAATCGCGCGGGAAATGGAAGCGCTCATCAAGCATTTCAAAATAGACGCGGGCAAAACTCCGCTGAAAATCACGCTTTCGGGAAACCTAGAATGCGCCTCGGGCATCGGCGCAAGCGCCGCGCTCGCGAGTTCGGTAGCAAGGGCGCTCGGGCAGCACCTGAACATGAAACTTACCAATGAGCAGGTGAATGAGGCTGCTTACCTAGCCGAAACAGCGGGTTCTGGGACGCCAAGCGGCATTGACAATACTTGCGCCACTTATGGAGGAATGCTCGTTTTCGAGAAGAGCCTGCAGGGCGGGAAAAACAGGATTGAGATGCTTAAAATAAAAAGGCCCCTGCATGTGGCGCTTGCCAGCACAGGAATCACACAGGAAACAAAGGAAATAATAGCTGAGGTCAGGGCGGAAAAGGAAAAGCAGCCCGAAAAATTCGAGAAAATTTTCTCTGGGTACAAAAATGTCCTCGACCAGGCAATATCTGCACTCAGGAACGAGGATGCGGCGATGGTTGGCGAGCTGATGGACGCAAACCAGGAACTGCTTGAGGAAATCGGCGTCAGCTGCCCGGAAATCGGGGAGATTGTTACGGTCGCGAAAAAGAACGGAGCACTGGGCGCAAAACTGACAGGAACCGGGAGGGGCGGGCTTGTGGTATGCCTTGCTGCGGATGCGAAAGGCGCGGGGAAGATTGCGGA
>CAYJRH010000028.1:4061-5569 GCA_964372565.1 uncultured archaeon | reverse complement strand
GCCAACTCCAACATCGCGCTCGTGAAGTACTGGGGCAAGCGCGACGAGAAACTAATTTTGCCGCAGAACTCGAGCATATCCATGACTCTTGACGGGCTGCACACGACAACAACGGTTGAATTCTCCAAAAAATACGAACAGGACACGCTTGAAATTGATGATGAGAAGATTTTCGGGGAGGAGCTTGAGCGCGCCTCCGGCCAGCTCAACCTGATGAGGAGGTTAGCAGGAAGCTCCGAAAAGGCAAGGGTTGTGAGCGAGAGCAACTTCCCGAAAGCCGCGGGGCTTGCAAGTTCGGCTTCCGGTTTTGCGGCACTTACTCTCGCGGCTTCCAAGGCGCTCGGGCTTGAGCTGAACAGGAAGGAACTCGGCGCCCTTGCGCGGCAGGGCAGCGGAAGCGCCTGCAGGTCGCTTTACGGCGGGTTTGTCGAGTGGCAAAGGGGAACGCTCGCCGACGGCTCCGACTGCTACGCGAAGCAGATTGCGCCGCAGGACCACTGGCCGGAACTCTCGATGGTTGTCTCTGTGGTTACGTCAAAGGAGAAGAAAATCAAGTCGCGCGCGGGGATGAAGCAGACGGTTGCAAATTCGCCGCTGTACAAAACATGGCTTGAGACAGTTGAAGGCGATTTGCAAAATGTGCGCGAAGGGATACTCGGAAGGAAATTTGCGCAGCTCGGCACAACAGCGGAGATGAACTGCCTCAAAATGCACTGCACTATGATTACGACAACGCCGCACATAATCTACTGGGCACCGGAAACCGTTGCAATGATGAAGGAAGTCATGGCGATGCGCGAGGAAGGCACCGAAGCGTATTTCACGATTGACGGCGGGCCGCAGGTGAAAATCCTCTGCCTTGACAGGAACGCGAAGAAAATCCAGAAGCGCGTTGCGGAAATGAAGGAAGTGCAGAAGACGTACATCTGCCACGCGGGGGAAGAGGCGCGCGCGGCGGGGAAGGAGCTGTTCTGAATGGATATCCCATCAACCTCTCAGGAAAACCCAATCCAATTAAGGAAAATTAAAGGTGTCCCGTCAAGTTTCGTAAAAATGCCAGAGGATGTTGAAGCTGTTAAAAAAGCCAGTGTTCATATCGGTGCATTCAACAAAAGAAATGAATTGATCGGTTTTATCAGCGGCGGGCCAGTAAAAAATTTGCCCAAGTGGCTTAAAATCATTGCTTTGGGGGTCAGCCCAAACTATAAGCAACCTGAAGGCGAAAGAATTAAAGTGGATGAATTACTGGTTTACGGGCTATTGAGGGAAGCGCACACTACAGGGTATGATCTTGTCTTAGCCCCCAACCTGCGCAGGGAACTTGTGGCGCTTGTTAAAAAAATAAAAAGTCGGGGGAGCGAAGACTTTGATGTATCAATAAGAGAAGAGGAAGGTATAGGATTTGGGGAGTTTCCCCCAAAGGAAAAAAGAAAACCTGGGGACAATATTTTAATTTGGGAAAAAAAATCCCCGGCAATGGCAAAGTTCCATTTTAAACGCGGGTGAAT
>CAYJRH010000028.1:1745-3961 GCA_964372565.1 uncultured archaeon | reverse complement strand
GGCAAAATAATGCTCTCTGGAGAGTGGAGCGTGCTTGAAGGCGAGCCGTGCATTGTGCTCGGCTTGGACAGGAAGGTTACCGCAAGGATCAGGCCCGCGCAGAAATGTTGGGTGAAGCTGAAGGATTTCAGGATTGAAACACCTGCTGAAATTAAAGAAGGGAAAATTATTTTTGGAAAGGTGGATGGGAGGCTCGTGTTCACGAAAGCCGCAATAGACACCGCGCTCGGCTACATAACAGAGTCTGGGAAGAAGCCGAAGAACTTCTTTTTGGAGACCTCCTCGAAAATCAGCTTAGTGAAGGTTAAAGGAGTGGAAATGAAGCCGGGTTTCGGAAGCAGCGCCGCGGCGGTTGTTGCAATATCTGGTGCGGTGCTAAAGCTTCATGGCATTGGAATCAGGAGCCCGAAGGAAAAGGGCAGGCTGTTCAAAATCGCAATAATTGCGCACTACCTTGCACAGGGCAAGATTGGTTCCGGCTTTGATGTCGCGGCTTCTGTTTTTGGCGGCGCTACTTATTACAGGCGCTTCGGTGCGGAGTGGCTGCAGAAGCAGATAGCTGAAAGGCCGATAAAAAAAATCGTTGATTCTGCATGGCCGGGGCTGGAGCACAGGGCGATAAAACTCCCGAAAGCAATGGAAGTGCTCGTGGGCTTCACGGGAAAGAGCGCCTCGACCCGAGATTTGGTGCAGCGCGTGAGCGAATACAGGAAAAGCGATGCGCAGGTTTACAGCAGGATAATTTCCAATATAGGAAGGGCAACCGAAGTGCTCGGCAAGGCGATTGCAAAAAACAGCAGGAAGGGGGTTCTCGCCGCGCTGGATGAGAATAGGAAATTGCTGAAGGTGCTGAGCGAGGAGAGCATGGCCGGGCTGGAAACGGGGCAGCACAAGCTCATGTCTGAAATCGCGGCGAAGCATGGCGCAGTGGCAAAGTTCTCAGGCGCGGGTGGCGGGGATTGCGGGATTGGGGTTTGCTTTGATGAGAAAATTGCTAGTAAAATCAGGCGAGAATGGAAAAGTTTTGGTATAGTTCCCATCAATGCTACGATTTCTGATGATGGAGTGAAGTAGAGTTAGATTACTGGAAACACTTCTTCCCTTCCGAATCATCCTTCACTATCTTCACGGTTTCGCCGAACCAGACCGGATACTTTTCCGAGCCGATTTCTGCAAGGACTTTTTTTGCGGGAATTTTGACTATTTTGTCCGTGTGGCCCTTGTCCTCTTTTATCCCGCCGCCGTAAACGCAAAAGGCGGCAAGGCAGAACTCGTTCTCGCAGGAGCCGTCGCCATAATCCTTTTCGTAGGAAAAGCCGCCGAGGATTTCCACCTTCGCGCCGGCAATTCCATATTCGTTCCTGAGACAGCGGAGCGCGGCTACTTCTTTTGTTTCACCGGAGAGGATATGCGTTGTCGGTGCGTCAAGGGTGCCGCCGCCGACTTTTTTTAAAGGCCGTTCATGGAGGATGAGCTCGTTTTTTGAATTGAAAACAAGCACCTGAATTGCGAGATGCTTCAAGCCCGGGGAGGTATGGGCCGAGCGCCTGTCTGTTGTACGCCCAGTTTCCTTTCCGTCGTTGCCAACGAGAATAAGTTCCTGCGTCGGGTTGTCTAGAAGGCCTGTGCTCATGGAATAGAACAGAAACGCAAAACAAATTAAAAGAAGCGTTGACAATATCTACATAAATTATTCATTGGACTGCCCCTGTTTGCTGGCTCTGTCCTTAAAAGCGGTGCGGCCCTTAAAAACCGGCCCCCGCTTTGGAAGAGTGCTTTGAAACCGCCGGGCAGGAAGGGTGCTTTGAAACCTTTTGACAGGAAGAGTCCTTTGAAACCTCTGAACAGGAAGCCTTGTCTGAAGGATTCTTCTTTGGGGTTTGGAGGGCTTTGGTTTTGTGGGTTTTGGGGCTGCCTGCTGAGCCGCGGTCTTTTTCGTGGGCGGCATGCTGACCAAAGCAGGCCTGCCAATAATGGCAGAAACCTTCCTTGGCAATCCAATGCCTGGCCTTTTTGCAATTGTTGGCTTTGCCGCACCGTAAATGGAGATACGCCTTGTTTGTCCTGAAGCCCTTGCAGAGCCTGCGGTGCGCGCAGCAGCCCGGCTTCTAAAAGCGGTTTTAGCTCTTTCCAAAACAGCGTGGATAGGGTTTTTCGTGAAATCACCTATAAAGGATTAACTCTCCGGGAATTTTTAATCGTTTCCCTTCCGCAAG
>CAYJRH010000028.1:0-1645 GCA_964372565.1 uncultured archaeon | reverse complement strand
GTGAAAAGCGCGTCCAAAACATCTAATACGGTGGAGCGCGATTCCTTTTCGGAAATGAGGCCAAAAGCGAGGGCAAACCAGCGGAGCAGCGAACGCTTTGTCAGGGAAACTTCAGGGGGGAAGTCCATCTGCCTGATGACAAAGGTCTTGCGCACGAATTCCGCTTCAGGGTGTTCCTTGCCCAAAAAATACCACCAAAAAACTTTTAGAAAAGCTAAATAATAATTCCTTTGGTGTTTTTATACCTTTTTATTAGAATAGACACTCAAACAAAATTTTAATCTACATAACGCAGGCGGATTGATTTAAATTCATCCGAACACATAATCAATAAGATGCTCGAAATAACAAACACTTTTTTCCCTTACCAGCTCTCGCTGCGCAGGAAAGATGTAATGGAGATGCGCGTGAAAATCAAGAACTCTGGAAATGACGCGGCGCTCGTTTCATACAAAATCCAGCTTCCGCCCGAGCTTTCATTTGACAAAATCGGATTCAAGGCCGTTCATGAGATACGGGCGGGAAAACTTGAGCCAGGAAAACAACTCCTTGAAACGGTTTACATCAACGCAAGGCCGCTCACGCGCGAAGGCATAACGGAGATACTAATAAAAGCCACGGAGCACTACAACTCTTATGATTTCAGCTTGCGCGAGTGGAGAAAGCACGTGCCGCTGGTTATAACAGGGTAAGTGGGATTTATGGCTATTGCAAAAACCAAACGACCCATCGGAACCAGAATAGTAGAATGGTTTCATCGAAGAGGCACCCCAAGGGCTACTTCTCAAGAGTTGGCCCGTAGATTGGCAAAAGCCCATAATTTTAGAAAATATGGCCCCAACTATTTCTTGGAGCGGGCGCAAAAAAAAGTTTTAAGTCTGGACGGACGGGTTACTGAAAGCGCATTGAAAGCTGAGTTGCAAAAAATGTGGAGAGAAAGAAGGCCCTTAGGAGTAAGCTATTTTAAAAAGTGGAAAGGAATTGGCAAACCTTGGCCTACCACTAACCAAGAAAGAAAAATGAGCGGCCCCAGAAGTAAGTTACCTTAAAAAGAAGTGATTGCATGGACATCAAAAAGGAAAAATGCCCGCAGTGCGGCGCGGAAGTGCAGGGCTTCAACATGACCAACCATTTGATGAACCATGAGCTTGAGAGGAAGCTCGCGGAGAAGAAGGGGTGAATGGATGGGCGTGGCGCAAACAAGAAGAGGGCGGAATATGGTAAGGGCTATCAAGGAAAAAAGACAGCGGAGCGAGGCTAAGAAATTAGGGATGATTGAATGGCGTAATGCCATCAGGCCAACGAAGGCAAAAGAAATGCTAATCACGGCTGAAGAACTCGCAATTGAAAGACTTGAAACCCAAAGAGAATTGGCTGCGTTTCGGGAAAGAGCCAGAACAGAACTTCAAAAATTCCAGCGGCCTTTATCAGCACTTGCATTAGATATCAAAAGACCTGAAATCGGCAATTTCTCCGCAACAAGAAATCTTGGGCAGGCACATGCCACTGTCTGGCCTGAAGCCCCGAAACCGGGTGTGAAGCTCGCTGGAGTGAAGGTATCCTTGAAGCCGGGCAGCATTACATTTGGCCCTAAAAAGAAAACCCCAAGAAACCTGAGGATTCGATGAACTGCAACCCGGGAAGA
>CAYJRH010000027.1:10291-14521 GCA_964372565.1 uncultured archaeon | reverse complement strand
ACTGGTTCGAACTGACGGCAAATATCCATGAAGGTGAAGATTACTTGACAACCAACCCCGGCCCGGAGTATTTCCTCGCGCAGGAGCGCTATGACCAGGCAAAGACCACGCAGCAGAAAATTCTGGCCATGTCCGAAATGATAAAGTTCTGCCCGCGGCACAAGGCAAGCGAGAAGCTTCTTGCCGAGCTCACATACAAGCTCTCGAGGCTGAAGCAGGAAGCGGAAAAGGAAAAAACCCAGCAGCTCGCAAAGCGCGGAAGCGGTCCTTCAATCAATGTCAAAAAGGATGGGGTCGGGCAAGTGGCCATTTTGGGGGCGCCGAATTCCGGCAAAAGCACGTTCCTCAAAATGGTTACAGGCGTTGATGTTGAAATTGCGGAATACCCTTTCACCACAACAAAGCCCGAAATCGGGATGATGATTTACCGCGGGGCTGGGGTGCAAATCGTCGAGGTGCCGGCAATTGTGGAAGGCAGCAGCGAGGGCAAGGCCAATGGAACCCAGCTGCTGAGCATCGCCAGGAATGCCGACGCATTAATCATAATGCACCGCGATGAAATGGAGAAGCGGATCGTTGTCAACGAACTTGCCAAAACAGGAATCATTGTCACGCGCAAAAAGCCGCGCATAAAAATAATCCAGAATTCGGAATACAACGGCATTACTGTTGCTGGAAAGCAGTTCCTCAAAATCAGCGAAAAGGAACTCGAGGCAGCGCTCAAGAATTTTGGCATCCACAAGGCAAGCGTCCTGCTCGAGGAGCCGGCAGATTTAAACAAAATCACTGAGGCACTTGATGAATCCCTCGACTATAAGAATGCGCTTTTCATACAAACAGGAAACGAGGGCAATGCTGATGAGCTGAAGGCGAAAATATTCGGGCTGCTCAATAAAATCATTGTCTACACCAAAAAGCCGGGGATGGAGCCCGACCTGAACGACCCGCTCTGCATAAAGGAGGGGGCAACGGTGAGCGAAGCCGCCATTCTTGTCCACAAAGAGATAGCAAGCAAAATCCAGTATGCGAAAGTGTGGGGTTCGGCCAAATTCGGGGGGCAGAGGGTGGGGAAGGATTACAGGCTAAAAGACGGAGACATAGTGGAAATTACCGCATAAGAAAGTTTGCCCTCGCCGCAACTGGCATTAGTGCTTCATGGGCAGTTCAACAATTATGCCGTCGCTCACTTTCAGGATTCTCTGCGCGATTTTTTCGATGAAATAGCGGTCGTGGGAAACAGCCAGAATGGCGCCGTCATAATTGAGGAACGCGTTTTCGATGATTTCGCGCGCGTCGATGTCGAGGTGGTTTGTCGGCTCGTCAAGCAGCAGGAGATTGGGCTTGCCGATCAGGATTTTCAGCATGTTGAGCCGCGATTTCTCGCCCATTGATAATTTGGAAATCTTCTTGAACACCTCGTGGTCGGCGACAAACCCCACCATCGAAAGGTGCGCGCGCGTTGTCGGCATGTCCTTAAGCATGGCGTAGATTTCATCATACAATGTGGCGTCGCCGGCGAGGCCCCTTAGCTCCTGGTCGGCGTACCCTAGCTTTGCCTGGCGGTCGAAAATCACTTCGCCGGAGAGGGGCGGCAGGCGGCCTTCTATTGTCTTGAAAAGCGTGCTCTTGCCGGTTCCGTTTTCGCCGACCAAAACTATGCGCTGCTGCGAGCCCACGTTGAGATTGATGTTGGAAATCAGCGGCTTGCCGTACCCAACGGCGAGGCCATCGAGCTCAAGCACAACAGGCGAGCGGATTGGAGAAGCCTCAAAATGCGTGCGGAATTCGGATTTGTCCATGTCCGGCTTCTCGACGATCTGGCGCTTCTCGAGCAATCTTTCCCTGTATTTGCCCTGCTTGACTTTCTGCGGGCTCTTTCCGATGCGCGCAATCTTGTCCCTCTGGATTTCAAGGTACTCGGCTTCGTTCTCATAAGCCGTTTTCTGGGCTTCGAACGCCGCGTTGCGCGCCTTCACATACGCCGAATAATTGCCGTTGTATTTGAGCAGCTTTGCGTTCTCGATTTTCAGAATCGAGGTGCATACCCTGTCCAAAATATACCGGTCATGCGTGACAATGAGCACGATTCCCCTGAAGCTGCGGAGATATTTTTCAAGGATGTCGAGCCGCTTGAAATCGAGGTGATTTGTAGGCTCGTCGAGGAGCAAAAAATCCGCCTCGGACGACATTATCTGGGCGAGCGCTATTATAGCGCGCTGCCCGCTTGAAAGGGTTCCGACGGCCTGGTCAAGCCATTGGCCATCAACCTCAAGGGTCGCAAGAACCGATTTCAATCTGCCTGCGTGATGATGGCCGCTTGGCTGCAGCTTTCCGCGTTTGGATTGCAGCTTGACATAGCGCTCAGTTAGCTTTGCTATGAGAGAAACGTCGCTGTGGGTGGAGGGGTCTGCGAGCTGCTTTTCGATTGTGCCCAGTTCCTCCCGGGTTTGGCTAGCCTGATACGTATGCGCGCTCTCAAGCAGTGTTTCCCTCACGGTCTTTCCTGCATCCAAACCTATTTCCTGCGAAAAATAGGCGATCTTTCCGTCATGTTCGATTTTGCCGTTGTAATCCACCTGCCCCAAAATCGCTTTCAGAAGCGTGGTTTTTCCCGCTCCGTTGCGCCCGATCAGCCCGATTTTTGAGCCGTCCGCAAACCCCGCACTTTCATCCTGCAGTATTTCCTTCTTGCCGATTGAAATGGAGAGCCCGTTGATTGAGAGAGCCATGTACAGAACCAATAATGCTAATCATTTAAAATCCGATAAATGCTTCGGAATGGATAAAATGCAATGGGCGTGCATTAAAGGCGTGCGAACAGAGAGCTATCAATGGAAAAGATTTGCGTGTACGCGGCCTGAAAGGTGGGAAGGGCGGCATATTGCCTCCCGTTGAAAGAATTCAGCTCTTCTTCTGGAGGCCCTTTATCCTTTCCTCGACCCCTTTCGCCCCGCTCTCAGGGGTTTCCTTGTACTCCATTCTGAGCATCTCCACTTCCTCTTCCCTTGTGAGGAAGCCCCTTGGCCCGCTGCTGCCGCAGCTGCATCCGCAATTCATCCGGATCCCTCCGTTGCAGCCAATGCATTTCATATTCGGTAACCGATACTTAAACAAATCTCTTTTTATAAGTATCGGGCATCCAATACATCAGATGCGGGTGGTTGCAATGGCGGAAAAATGGAATGGGCTTCCGGACGGGAAATCCCTTCAGAAAACGGTTGAGGCGGCAAGGCAGAGGGGCTTTGAAGTCATTGTGGCTGAAAACGGGAAAGAGGCGCTTGAAAAAATCAAGTCAATAATACCAAAGGGCGCCGAGGTCATGAGCGGCACATCCACAACCCTCTCACAAATAGGATATGATGATTACCTGAAGTCTGGCAAGCACGGGTGGAAGGACATGCATCAGGAAATCGGAGGGGAGAGCGACGGCCAGAAGCGCGCCGATTTGCGCAGGAAGGCGGCAGCCTCCGAGTATTTCCTCGGCAGCGTGAACGCAATTTCGCAGAACGGAGAGCTTGTGGCGGTTGACGCATCCGGCTCGAGGGTGACTTCATACCCGTTCGCGGCAAAAAACGTGGTTTTAGTGGCAGGGGCAAACAAGATTACAAAGAGCCTTGAGCATGCAATGAAACGTGTTCGCGAATATGTTTACCCGCTCGAAGATGAAAGGGCAAAGAAAGTGTACGGGGCGGGGAGCAGCACCGCGAAATGGGTCATTATCGAAAGGGAGTTTGCGCCGGGCAGGATAAAGCTCATACTCGTGAAGGAAAAGCTAGGATTCTGAGAAAATAGCGGTGTTATGGTTAAATATTGAAATGCCGGCAACAGCGCTAAGGAAGGGGAGCATGAAAAAATCTGGAGATTATGAAGATTGCTGCGACATGCGCGGCATGCTTGGCTTTCTCATCCTTTTCCTGCTCTCAAAGAGGAGCATGCACGGGCAGGAAATCGCCGATGAGATGGAGAAAAGGAAGGGCGCAAGGCCAAGCCCGGGAACGATTTACCCTGCTTTGAAGGCCCTCAAGGAATCCGGCCTGATCAGGGAAACAAAGAAGGGCAAGACAATAGGATACAGCCTGACAAAAGAGGGGAAATCCGGCCTGAAGGCGCTCAAGGCGAGGTTCTGCAGGATTTTCGTGGATGTGATGCCCGAATAAAGCGTTCAGAACAGGCCAATGCGTTTTCACTCATCGGATTTTCCTGAACTCCCGGGTTCGGCAGCAAGGTAAA
>CAYJRH010000027.1:7688-10191 GCA_964372565.1 uncultured archaeon | reverse complement strand
AAAGCAAGGATTGCTATCGAGTACCACGGGAACGCGACGCCTGGCATGGAAGGAGAAAACGGGAAAAAGCACAAATCGGAAAGGCGCCGCGAGCAGAATGAACCGAAATACTCGAATATTGTGAGCAGCGCGCCGAGGCCCGTAATTGCAAGGCCGGTATTTTCGAGTCCATTAAGGTAATTGCGCCGGAACTTTATTTAAATTGCGGCGGGGAAAACGATTAATAGTGCCTTTGTGGCTTATCACTATTGGGCGGCGGCATGAACGAGACACTGAACTTTGGCAAAGCCGAGAAGGCAAAACTGAAGGAGATTCTCGGCAGGTTCGAGCCCGCGATGATTGCGAGCGATTACGAGGAGGCGCGCGCGAAGAGGGATGGATGCACCGTAACCCTTTACGAATCCGGGAAGCTCCTGATACAGGGCGCGAACTCGGCGGCGGTGAAGGCGGAAATTATTTCCATGATGGGGCTGAAGAAAGACCTTGTGATAGGCATTGACGAGACAGGGAGGGGCGAAAAAAGCGGGCCGCTGGTGGTTGCGGGGGTGCTTGCGGACACGAACTCGCTGCGCGAAATAAGGGACAGCAAAAAGACCTCCGACATCGCGGCAAAGGAGAAAATCGTTTCGCGGAGAATGCTCGGCGCGGTGACTGTTTCAATTAATTCGGAACTCGTTGACTTGGCGCGGAGCAGCGGGATCAACCTCAACCAGATTGAGGCAAAGGCGATGGACGCGATTGCGGAATTCCTTCTGATGTTCGGCGAAGCGAGGGTTGTAGCTGACGGCTCGCCCATGAAAACCGCAAACAAAAAAATAATGTTCCTTCCGAAGGCGGATGACATTGAGCCGGTTGTGGGCGCGGCGAGCGTTGTGGCGAAGCGCGCGAGGGATGTTTCGCAGGACAGGGCTGAAAGGAAAACGTGGAACATAAAGGAAAAAAATTCGGATTAGTGCCGGGGATTCACGAGGACGAGCGGTAAATTATCCTGTGCAAATCCTCGCGAGAAATGTTATTGGGCTTTTTTTTGCCGCCTTTGTAAGTGCGCGCCTTTACAGTAATGTTCTTGTTCTGGAGCTCCATCAGGATTTCCTTGATTGCAATCAGCTCGGATTCCGCAATCGAGCGGAAGCTGTCCAGCTTCTCGATTTTCTTTTTTATCGCGGCGCCGCCGCCCGAGCCGTTTGCTGTGCGGACAGAGTCAAGCTTTTGCTCCAGTTCCTGTATGCGCCTGTGAGCGAGCTCGATTTTTTTTTCGAGGGGAACGAGCTTTCCTTTTGCGGAAGGCTCCTCGCCCCCGGAATCAACCTGAACCGGAGGAACCGCAGAGTTCTTCTGGGATAGAGGAAAACTCGCCCTCTTTTTCCTCCCTAAAAGGAAAAGCAGCGCGTTGCCGATAATGAGGGCTATTATGAGAACGCCCAGATAAACGGTTGTTGCTGCCATACAGAACTGCCCTGAAAAAACCCTTTTTAACCTAACGCGGAACCCGAATAGGCGCTAATGCCCGAAGAGGCGGGTAAAATTCGCCCATGTGGAGGATTCGGCTTCGGCAACGGAAACCCCCTTAAGCTCCGCCACCTTGCCCCTCACCCTTGGTATCCATGAGGGCTCGGATGAAGCACCTCCGAATGGAACAGGGGCATCGGTTTCAAGGAGGAGGCTTGCGAGCGGTATTTTCCCCACAACTGTGGCGGAGGCTTCGTCGTGCAAAATTATGGGGCCGCAGGAGATGAAATAGCCTAAAGAAACCGCCCTCGCGGCTGTTTTGGCGCTGTTAGTGAACCAGTGCAAATGGACCTTTTTTGCCATTTCACGCTCAAGAATGTCGAGGCACCTTGTTTCGGCATAGCGCGCATGAACACAAACCGGCTTGTCGTGCTTTCTGGCAAGGGAGATGAAACGCGAAAAAACGCTTTCCTGCACAGCCCTTTCCTTATCGGTTTTCGCGTGCTTGAAATCAAGGCCCACCTCGCCTATTGCGGCGCACTTGGAAACGTTTGATTCCACGAATTTGAAAGCCTTTTCAATCTCGGCGCCGCCCATCCTGAGCGCTTCTGAAGGGTGGATTCCGAGGGCAATTTTAACGCCCCTGATTTTGCCGAGAGAAAGCGTTTTTTCCAGGGAATCGGGGCCTGTGGCGCATGTCAAAATCGCATGCACCCCCTCTTTTCCTGCCCTTTTAACTGCCTCTGCCGGGCCTGAAAGCTGGTCAAGGTGGCAATGGGAGTCCGCTAACAAAATAGCCACCATTTAAAAAAGTTCGTCAATATTATCGCCTTATTGCCAATGCGTGGCAAACGCTTTTATGTGGTTATATGGCCCCAAAGAAACCTATCCCTGACGAAAAAGCCCATAAAGAGAAAAAGGACGGTTTTTTGGAAACCGCGGGGCAGGGGAAAAGCGCAAAGGACGGGCAAAAAGTGCCCATGTACCTTGTGGCAGTGCTTGTGGTAGCTGCGCTCCTTGCAGGAGTGGCGTTGACAATCACTTTTTTCGTGCC
>CAYJRH010000027.1:0-7588 GCA_964372565.1 uncultured archaeon | reverse complement strand
TATTACCCCATTTACTACCTCGAGCCGCAGGCGGGGTTCTGCACAGCTGGAAAGCCGAGCGTAACCCAGTTCGACGATTATTACACGCCGGATTTTTCTTACGGGAGGGGAATGCTCTACAAATTCATTGCGGACTTCAACACAACAGCTGACATCAGGTTCAGCTACGCCCAGACACGGGCATCTGTTGACGCCAATTTTATCTCCGCGAACATTTTCCTGATGTGCGCGAGCAGCCAGGGAAAATACGCCCGGATGGAGCGCGCAATCTCCGGCATTTACTGCAACAACCCGTTCAGGGGGGATCCGACAATCCTGACAGAGCCGGAAATAAACGGGTGCTGGAGCCTCAGCAACCATTACGGAACCGCGCTGAGCCAGCAGGAGCTCGACATTTCATCCAACCGCGCGGGCCTTGACTCGAACAGCCTCAAGGATTGCTACAGCAACCAGAAATTCGTTTACAGCCAGGCGCAGAAAGCGGCGGCGGACCTCAGCATAAGCAGGCCGGGCACTTTCCTCATTGACTGCAGGGAAACAACGAACCTCGCGCACCTTAAAGAGAGCTTCTGCGCAATCCACCCTGAACTGGAAGCTTGCAATGCCAAAGCGGAAAATTCGGGCAGCGGCTGATGCTGAATTCTTCTTTGCCGGCAAAATGTTCGCTTGCCCCGCCGGAGTTTACTTCCCTTCGGAAGATTCCTATTTCCTTGCGGAAAGCGTGAAAATCCGGAAGGGATGCTCCGTTGCCGATGTCGGCTGCGGCTCCGGAATCCAATCGCTGAATGCGCTCATGAAGGGCGCGGCGAAAATCGTTGCGCTTGATATTAATGGCGAAGCGGCAAAAATTACCGTGCGGAATTGCGAAAAGGCGGGTTTTTCGGGGAAAATCGTTGCGCGCAAATCCGACCTCTTTGAAAAGTTCAGGGGAAAAGCGGATTGCATAATATTCAACCCGCCGTACGTGGAAAGCGAAGGCATTGATTACGCCGACCTTGACGGCGGAAGAAAGGGGCGCGAGGTGCTGGACAAATTTCTGGGGCAGATGCCGGAGCGCCTGGACAAGGATGGCGTTTGCTTTTTCCTCCAGACGGATTTGAACGGCCACGCCGAAACCGAAAGGAAGCTCCGCGGCGCGGGAATGGGGTTCAGGATTATTGCCAAGAAAAGGGGCTTTTTCGAGGAGCTCGCGGTATATGAGTGCCGGAAAAAAGAACATGGGCATTATAGAAATTTCCGCCTGAAAAAAACGCGTTAATGATTTTCTTTAGAAGCCCACTTGCCCTTATTCTCCCCGCCGTGCGAATTGCCCTTGTCACTTTTCTTTTGGCCCCCGCCCCCGAATCCGCTGCCGCTTTCCCCTCCGCCAAAAAGCATGCCTTTTTTGTGGAAATGCCAGAGCACAACCAGAAGAACAAGCGCGGCAAGAATGACGGCGTAAAGCCCCTTTGAATCGGTTTCGAACCGGAGCGGCTTTTCAAGCACATGCGTGCCAAGTTCATCGTCAAAGAACAGGCGCATGAGCAGGGCATCGGAACGAGGCTCGCGCCCAAGCCTGAACCCGATGCTTTGCGACAATGATTCGTTGGCGGCGAGGGAATCCTTTTCAAAGGGCGTGCCCTCAACAGGCGCGCCATCGGGGGAAAAAACCTCAACCCTCAAAGCGGAAACCGCAGAATTTGAATCGTTCGATACCGAAAACACTGCGGAAGAATTTTCCCCGACCTTTACAGCGGACTTCGGCGGAACAACAGAGAAGGATATTGCAGAAGGCAGTATCTCAATTGCAGCGGAAGCGGAATACTTCTGCCCGCTTTCATCGGCTTCCGCGGAGAGCTGAACCGTTCCCGCAGCGGCATCCAGCGCCTTGACATCGAAATCGCGGGTTTCCTTCATGCGCGGGAGAATCGAAAGGAAGGTGAAATGCCTCCGCTGGCCATCAACGCCGTCAATGGGAAAGGAAACCTGCGCAGGGGCTGAGAGTTCAACTTCAATGTTTTTTGCAATAGAATCCGAGGCATTCTCAACCGAAACCCGGAAATACTTCACCTCATGCTGGTAAAGCCGGGCTGCACCCACAGGCTCGATTGAAACATTCAGCGCGGCGGAAGCAAAAGATGAAAGGAGAAGGAGAGCGGCAATTACGGCGCCCTTATTCATACGGGTTCACTTCCTCCGCTTCCTTTGCAATCGCGCCCTTGAGCTTTGCGCGGTTGTTGAAGGCGTAAAGCAGCACGAGCAGGACAAGCAGAACCGCCGCTGCCTGGAAAAGGAATTCCTGCGAAATCGGCGGAGGCTGCACATCCGGCTTCCTGCCTTTCCTGTAAACCGAAATCGCATCCTCTATTGCGGCGAGCGCGTACTTGTTCGCCTGCCCGAAATTCTTCTCGCCGTAGTACTTCAGCGCGCGCGAGTAATCCTGCTCGAGCTGGTTCGCGCGCGCCTGGTCCAGCCACTGCGCCCTGTTGGCGGGGGACAGGATATTGCTCCTGGCTTCCGAGAGCGAAATGAACGGCGTATCCTTCTTTATCTTTTCATTCTCGGCGTAAATCGTGTTATACACGGAGTTCTTGAGCACCCTTTTCCCGTACTCATCAAGCAGCGAATCCATGCGGAGCCCTGTTCCCTTGAATGCAGACCCGAGCTTTTCCTCCAGCAGGCCGGAATTTATGTTGTAATTGCCCAAAGACTGGAGGCTTATGGGAATTTCCAATATCGAGGAGAGCTGGGATTTTTCCTGCGCTTCGATGTCCGCGAGGGAAATCTGCTGCTTGAGCCTGTTGCGGGCGCTATTGTAAGCCATGAAAGAGGTGTTGAGGCTTTCAATGGAATCGAAAACGCCCTCAAATGCGCCATCCATTGCGGCAAACGATTCTGCGGATGGAATTGTCGTGAAATCGTTCTCGGCCTGCGAGGCGGCGGCGACCTTTTCGGAAATTGACGAGGCCATTGCAACCATGGACTTGAGCTGTGTTTTCATCTGGCCCAAATCCGCGGCGATTCCGCTTTTTTTGAGCGCGGTTTCAACCGTGTTCAGCTGGAATGTCTCGTCGCTTATCTGGAGCGACATTTCGCTGAAAATGGTCTGGTACTTCTGCGTGAAAATCCAGTCGGTCCCGGAATTCGGGGTTATTGAGGCCTTTGCAAGCTGGAGCTCCCGCAAATTGTCAGCGACAGTGAAAATCTCGCGGTTATCTGAATTGGAGGCCGGGAGAGCGCCGAGCTTTGTGTCAACAGGGAAATATGTGACGACGTCGTTCCCCGCGGTTATCGGGATGACCCAATAATCCGCCTCGCCGTGCGAGATTGGGACGTTCGGCGGAGTGTAGTTTTCGCCCTCGTAAAGGAAATGGTTGCCGTTGACGATGTAATTCACGGCGTCGTTGCTCGAAACCGCGAAAGCGGAAACTGTGAGGCAAAGGCAGGCAATAACAAGCAAAAACCTTGGGTTCATCTATTTAAGGTGTCTTTTCAGGAATAAAAAGCTTGGCTTGGGGCACAACCGAAAAAAATGCGTGCATTGCATGCGGAGCCACGGCCAGTAAACCATTAAATAAGCGCGGAGCGATATAGAAGTATGCCAGAAAGCCTCGGCAAAAGCCTCGCAACCCTGATTTCGGCGTTTGAATCCGGACAGGCGCATGACCTGAAAAAAATCGGGAACATGCTCATTGAAGAGGCCGCGGAACGCAATTCCGCCGAACTTGCGCGGCTTTCGGCGATATCCTACGCTTTGTACAAAATCCTTTCAAAGGACCACTTCGTGAAAAGCCCCCAGTGGCCGAAGATGGCAATCAACATCAGATCCGAGCTGCTCAAGGCAGGGAGGGCCGCGGAGAAAAACGACATCGGGGCATTTGGCAGGAGCCTCGAAAGCGCGGTAAAGGACATCCAAGGCATTGACAGCGAACTCAGCAACTACGCCCGGAACATTTACGAAAAAGCAAGGGTAAAGCAGGCATCAACGGCATATGCAGCGGGGCTGAGCCTTAGGCAGGCCGCCGAGCTCACCGGCGCCGACAGGAAAGACCTCCAGAGATATATAGGCATAACAAGGATACATGACGAGCAGCCTTCAGGGATGGGAATCGCGCAGAGGATGGAGCAGCTGAGGAAGGTGCTTGGAAGATGAACGGCCGCGCAAAAAAATTCGTGCTTGACTCGAGCTCGATAATAACGATTTCGGACAACTGCCTGATCAAGGTCCTGAAAAACCTCTCCGAGAGGGAAGGGATAGAGTTCATTATCCCTGAATCAGTTTATGCCGAAAGCGTGGCAAACCCGCTTCGCATAGACAGGTTCGAGCTGAACGCGCTGAGGATAAGGGATGCCGTGGAGGAAGGCTACATTAGAGTGGAGCGAAGCACCCCTGGAATGAGGGCAAGGCTTCAACGGCTCCGTGAAAACGCTTACGGGCTTTGCGAATTCAACGGCGGAAGCATGATGCTCCTGCACCTTGGCGAAATGGAGGCCCTCGCACTGATGAAGGAAACCGGCGCCGAAGCGCTCGTGATTGACGAGCGCACAACGAGGATGCTTATTGAGGAGCCGCAGAACATGCTGAAATTCCTGAGGAAGAGGCATGGCGGCGGGATAATGTTCAACGTGGCGAAGCTGAAGGGAATCCGCGAGGAGTATTGGGACACAAAAATTTTCCGCTCAACGGAGCTGATAGCGCTCGCTTACGAGGACGGTTCACTCGAGCCTGAGCTGCGGAAATCGGGGGAATCGCTCAAAGCCGCGCTCTTCGCCGCGAAATACGCGGGATGCGCGGTGTCTTCCGACGAAATAAAGGGTTACCTGCAGAAAGTAAGGTGAAAAACATGGGGATAAAAAAAGCCGAACCGAAGGACGCCAAGGAGCTGGACGCGATTATCTCGAGGGACTTCGCGTACAAAAAGCTCAGCAAGGAAAAAATCGAGGAGCGCATGAAAAGGCCTGAAATAGCGGTTTTCAAGAAAATTTCTGGGAAGGAAATGGCGGGCTTTGTCGAAACCGAGCTCATGGGCGAAATAGGCATGATCAACGCGATTTCCGTGAAGGAAAAGTTCCGCAAAAAGGGCTTTGGGAAGGAACTCCTCGGGCACGCGGCACAGGCGCTCATGGAAAACGGGGCGAGCGTGGCGAGGCTGCTGGTGAAAACCGAAAACGAAAAGGCGAAAAAGCTTTACAGGGCGTGCGGGTTCGAGCACACCGGAATGCACGAGCGGAGAATAGAGGGCTCTGAAGTGGAGATATGGGAGAAGAGGCTCGCGGGCGACGAAAGCTGGTATCTGAACTGAAAAAGAGGCCACGAGAAAGCCGAACTATGCTCAATATGCCTTGGCGAACAGCGCCTTTGATTTTGCGGGCTTGCCAGTGAAAATGCACCTGCCTTCCGGAACATCCTCGGCAAACGGGATGCAGCGCGAAGTGACGCCGTAATCCTCCTTTATTTTCGCCTCGACACCCCCCTCGCCGCAGAAATACGCGAGCGCCATCTTCCTGCCGTCAATCGCCTTCTTGAAATCGGCAGTGCTCCTCACTTCAACAATGCTGGCGCTGAGGTGCTTCTTTGCCCGCGCAAACATCTCATCCTGCATCTCCCCAAGCGCTTCCGCGACGCGCCTCTTCAAATCCCTCTCCTTCACGAACTCCTTTTTGCCAGTGTCGCGGCGCACCAGAACGACATGCTTCTTCTCGAGGTCCTTTGGCCCGACTTCAATGCGGAGCGGCATCCCCTTCAGCTCCCAATCCGAATATTTCCAGCCGCTCGTGTAATTGTCGCGGTCGTCCACCAAAACATTGAACTCCTCCAGCTCGCGCTCGTACTGGTGGCACTTCTTGAGGACTTCCTTCTTTGACTGGTCGAACAGGATTGGGATAATGACAGCCTTGTGCTTTGCCAGGCGCGGAGGAAGAACAAGGCCTTTGTCGTCGCCATGGACCATCACAACAGCGCCAATCAGGCGCGTCGAGAACCCCCAGCTGGATTGCCACGGGAGTTTTTCCTGCTTGTCCTCATCGGTGAATTTGATTCCAAATGATTTTGCGAATCCCTGCCCGAGGTTGTGGGAGGTGCCCATCTGCAGGGCACGGCCATCAGGCATCAGCGCCTCGATTGATGTGGTGTAGAGCGCACCCGCAAATTTTTCCGATTCGGTCTTCACTCCCGCAACTACAGGAATTGCGAGCAGCCCCTCTGCCAGCTTCTTGTATTCGTTGATGAAAATGCGCACCTCCTTGTCGCAGTTTTCCTTTGTGGCATAAACACAGTGCCCCTCCTGCCAGAGGAATTCACGGGTGCGAAGGAACAGTTTGCTTTGCTTGACTTCAAACCTTAGCACGTTGCACCACTGATTAATCCTTAATGGCAGGTCGCGCCAACTCCTGACCCATTTTGCAAAAGAATCGTACATTATTGTTTCGGATGTCGGCCTTATGGCAAGCCTCTCTTCAGCTTCTCCGGCGCCCCCGTCTTTTCTTGATTCAATCCACGCCAATTCCGGGGCGAAACCCCGCGCGTGCTCGGCCTCCTTCTCGAAGAAGCTCTTGGGGATGAGCAGCGGGAAATAAGCGTTCTGCACGTTGCGCTTATCAAGAACCGCGTTGAAGTAAGACTGTATGGCTTCCCAGAGCGCGTAGCCGTTGGGCCGTATGACCATGAACCCCCTTATCGGCGCGTAGTCCGCAAGGCCGGCCTTGAGGACAACCTGGTTGTACCATTCCACGAAATCTGCGGACTTTTTGACGGTTATCCCAAGAGTATTTTCTTTCTCCGTTCCCTGCACTTTAGCCCTTTCTTCCGACATAAAAGCACTTTAATTAATAATTCAGGCAGGGAATAAAAGGGTTTGTTTGAGGCTTCTACGTGAAGCCGATTTAGCGGCAAAGAAGGCATGGGATTGGGCCTTTCAAGGAAAAACACGCCAAGTATTATAACCAGGATAAACGAATTGTAATCATGCGCCGTTTCTTCAAGTTCAAATACCCGAAGCTCCTCGGCCTTGTTCTGACATTCGCAGCGGCATACCTGTTGGTTACTGACGCGGCATTTGCGCCGCTGCAGGAATGGATAATCTCCCTTGGGTATGCAGGCACTTTTTTGGCGGGGGTGATGTTTTCGTACGGTTTTACGGCCGCGCCGGCAACCGCGATTTTCCTTTTGATAGGGAAAACGCAGGGCATTTACCTCGCGGCTTTCATAGGCGGCTTTGGCGCGCTCATCGGCGACTTCCTGATTTTCAAAATGCTGAGGGTTTCCTTCTCGGACGAGCTCAGGATGCTTTCAAGCGGCAGCCTGTTCAGGGGGATTTCAAATGGAGTGCCGCAAAAGGCCAGGGATTACATCATGCCTGTGCTCGCTGGTTTCATTATCGCCTCGCCGCTTCCGGACGAAATCGGGGTTACGCTGCTTGCTTCAACCGCAAGAATTTCCGACAGGGCGTTCACCGCAATTTCATTCGCGCTGAACACGCTCGGGATTTTCGCAATACTTTACATCGGCGGCGCGGCGTGAGTGAAGGGGCGTAATTCATTTCCGGCAAACGTAGATATAGAAGTCGGCTTTTGGATTGAACCCTTCCTTAAAATCCGAGTACTGCGTTAC
>CAYJRH010000026.1:0-14585 GCA_964372565.1 uncultured archaeon | reverse complement strand
TCATGCACGCGCAGGAAAACGCACTTCAAATAGGAGCCGAAGCGCTTCGCGTAAGCCGGAACAGGGTGGTCGCGGCTTTGGAACCTCTGTTCTATGATTTCGGCTTTCTTGCCCGCGTGGTTAGCCGCTTCTGAAAGCACGGAAATGAATTCTTCGTATGAAAGCGCGGCGCTGCAGGAGCAAGATGCCAAAATCCCGTTTTCCTTGAGCAGCTTCATGCAATTGTAATTTATCTGGTGGTAGGCGCTTTTGCCCTTCGAGATTTCTGAGGGCTTCTGCACGAACGCGGGAGGGTCGACAGAAATTACATCGTAGCGCTTCGGGCTTGAAAGCATCTTCTTTGTGAGTTCGATTGCCTTGCCTTCAATGAAAGTGATTTTCCCATCGAGGCCGTTCAGCTTTGCGTTCCTTTTTGCCTGGCCAATGGCCTCAGGCAGGTCAATCAGCGTAGAGTTCGCCCCCGCGGCGGCGGCGTGCAGCCCGAAGCCGCCCGTGTATGAAAAAACGTCAAGCACTTCAGAGCCTTCGCGGCAGTATTTCTCCAGCGCGATGCGGTTCTCGGCCTGGTCGAGGTAGAAGCCTGTCTTGTGGCCGCGCATCACGTCGACCTCGAACTTTACATTGCCTTCTTCAATCACTGTCTGCACCTTCGGGTTGCCGGCAATTACCCCTTTCATTTCCTTGAGGCCGAGGCTTTCGCGGTTCCTGAAATCGTTCCGCTCGACAACCGTAACAACACCATCTATTCCGAGGAGGGTTTCCGCGATTTTTTCCTTCCACTTTTCCACCCCTGGGCAGGAAACCTGCAGCGAGCAGATGTTGTTGAAGCGGTCGATGACAAGGCCCGGGATGCCGTCGGCTTCGCCGTAAAAAAGCCTGTAAGTGTTTTTCAGGCCGAGGGCTGAATTCCTGAAATCGTTGGCGGAAAGGATTTTTTTTGTGAAGAACCCTTCATCGATTTTTTCCTTTTCATGCAGGCTCACAACCTGCGCGAGCGCATGCGCACCAGGGTTGATGAATGCCTGGGCAATGAATTTCCCTGTGCCGTCGACAACCCAGCAAAGGTCGCCGGGCTTTGGCTCGCCCTTCTTGGTTTTCTCGGCCTGTTTCGGGCCGAGGACGCGCAGGCCGCGTTTTATCTCTTCCTCGACGCCTGTTGAAACAAAGAGCTTTGGGAATATTGCTTTTTCATTCGGCTGCATGCCCAATTCTGGCTCCGATAAGCCCTTATAGGTTTCCTGCGGCCCTCAAGGCAAAAAATCTGCAGCCCCATAATTCACGAAATAAAAAAAGGTTTTTGGAAGAGGATGGGGTAAAGCGCAATGGCAGGTTGCCTTCACTCCTGGGCGGCCTTTTCTGTCAGCGCTCGTTTCCTTTTCGCTGCGGGTTCCTGAATGGCGGGATGCCCGCGCTTAATACCAGCGAACCGTTGACCATCCGGTGTGGCAGGTATGTTTCCCGTGCTTTTGAATTCCTTCGGCCCATTCTATCACCTCCCATGACTCCTGCTCCGATACCCGGGCTTTCCTTTTGGGGGCATGTCCATTTGTGCGCCCCCGAAAAGCCCTTACAGGTTTTTGGCATTCTTCATGCCAAACCTATAAGCGCAAACTGATACGCTCTGCTTTTCACCTTGCTTTCAAGGGCTGGCCTTGAAGGCGTTTGAGTCAAGGCTTGCTAGCGCGCCGTTGACAACCATTACGACCATTTCGCTTCCATCCATATATTCATTTCACCTCTTTTTGGCTCTCGAACCGAAAAACACTGGGCTGCCGTCGACCCGCACTATCATTTCCCCTGAATCGAATTTCCTTTGAGAAGGGTTCTGCGGCAGCCTGTTTTTTTTCGGGTTCATTCAGCTTCACTGCAATTGAAGTGTTCGAGGACATTTAAAAGGCTGGCGACCAAAAATAAGGCATATTAAGGCTTTTTGAACGGAAATAAGCTATTTTAATGGAAATTTTTTGTGAATGAAAAAATACCGCTAAAATGACAAAAATCACTCAGAAAATTACAATTTGAGCCAAATAATGACCAGAATAGAACATAATGACCAAAAAATAAGGTTTTTAAGATTATTTGTAAGATATTACTATATGTTTTCTATGGAACAATCAATCTCATTATCTGAACTGGTCAGGAAAGAAATTAATTCCAAGCCGCATGTGAAGGCCGCGCTCTCGGAAGGCGTTGTGAACTATTCCGCGCTTGCCAGGAAAATAATGCCGGAAATCACGAAAAAGACGTCAAGAAAAATCAACGAGGAAACACTAATTGTGGCCATCAAGCGCTATGCGGATGAGCTTGACGACAGGACAACTGACAGGAACATACTCAACATGTTCGCAAACGCCGAGCTGACTTTGCAGGACAATATGGCATACGTCCATTTCAGGAAAAACGACAGGGTGCTTTCGAGGCTGGAGAAGCTTTTCCTCACAGAGGAATGGAAGGTCGGGGAAATAAGGATATTCATACAGGGCGCGGAGCAGGCAATGGTAATAGCCAAGAAGCACAGGCTTGAAGAAACTCTTGGCGAGCTCGCGGAAGACAAAGTGTACGGGATTGACAACAGCGCGCTCGTAACTCTGAGGCTTTCGGCATCATCATACTCTGTTTACGGCGTCATCGCGGAAATAACGAGGGAACTGGCGAAGAACGGCATAAGCATCGAAATTGTCACAACTCCGCCTGACCTGCACTTCCTTGTGGATGAAAAGGACGCGGAAAAAACCTACGCCACGCTCAAGCGCCTCATACATGACTCCGCGGAAGCGGTGAAGAAATAAATTTCAAGAAATAAAAATTCTGTTCCAGTTTTGTTGCCTGCTCAATAACCAATTGGGGCTGCCCGGATTCGAACCGGGGTCACAAGCTCGTTTGCGACCTTTTTCTTTTTCTCCCGGAGAAAAAGAAAAACGTCGACGAAAAAGGAAAAAGAGGGAAATCTCTTTTTCCACGCCCACACCTTTCTTTTTCCCCGGGCTTTTTCTTTCCTTGTCAAAGGAAAGAAAAAGGCCGACCCAAAGCTTGCGTGATAACCAGGCTACACTACAGCCCCTTACCTGACAAATTCTTGCGCGGAAACCTTAAAAAACCCGCAAAAAGAGGGGCGAAATAAGGTTTTATTAGCCTTTGAGCAGAGTTGATTACTATGGACTTTTCAGAGCTTGCGGCTTATTTTGACAAAATCGAGAAGGTTTCCTCGCGCCTGGAAATGACGGCTATCTTGGCTGAAATGCTCCAAAAGGTTCCCCAAAAGGACATGAAAAACGTCATTTTTCTTTCACAGGGAACCCTCGGGCCAAGGCATGCCGGATTGGAAGCGGGGCTGGGCGAGGGCCTGCTTGAACAGGGGATTGCGAAGGCGACGGGCTACACCAAAGAGGAAATCACTGCGAAGTACAAGGAAATAGGGGATTTGGGTTCGGTTGCCGAGCAGCTCTGCGGGAAAAAAAAGCAGGGTTCGCTCTTCGCCGCCAGGCTTACGGTGGAAAAAGTTTTCTCGAATTTTCTGAGGATTGCCGCAACCGAAGGCAGGGGAAGCCAGGATTCAAAACTGGGCATGTTCGCGGAGCTGCTGAACAGCGCTTCGGGGGTCGAAGCGCGGTTCATCACGCGCATTCCTTTGGGCAACATGCGCCTCGGTGTTGGAGACCCGACAATAATGGATGCGCTCGCGCTGAACTACATTGATGAATTTCTTGGTTGGAAAGGAATCAGGAAGGAAATCGAAGCCGGGCTGAAAGAGAAGAATGATGAAAAGAGAAAAGAGGAATTTGAGAGGAGGGCGCGGCAGAGGCTGCGCGGGCTGATTGAATCAAAGTACAACATTTTTTCCGATTTGGGCGAAATCGCGGCGAGGCTGAAGGCGAAAGGCCTGAATGGGCTTGATGAGATCGAGATTGCGCCGGGCACGCCGATAAGGCCGACGCTCGCGGAGCGGCTGCCTTCGGCTGAAGAAATTGCCGCTAAGCTCGGCAGGTGCGCTGTCGAGGCAAAGTATGACGGGCTGCGAGTGCAATGCCACAAGGACGGGAATGATGTAACGATTTTCTCGAGGCAGTCGGAGAACATCACTGAAATGTTTCCCGACCTCGTGGATGCGGTGAGGAAGCAGATTACCGCAAAGAAAGCGATTTTCGAGGGAGAAGCTCTCGCGTGCAATGAAGGCACGGGCCAGTATTTCCCGTTCCAGGTCACAATGACAAGAAAGAGGAAATACGGCATTGCGGAAAAGGCCGAGGAGCTGCCGCTCAAGCTGTTCGCGTTTGATGTGATGTACATTGACGGGAAAAACATGATGCCGAAGCCGTTTTCGGAAAGGCGCGAAAAGCTCGGGAAAATCATTTCAAAAGGCGGCACAATCGAGCTTACCAAAAGCATTGTAACAGACAGCCCGAAAAAAATGGACGCTTTCTTCATGGAAAGCATCGAAAGCGGGCTTGAAGGGATAATCGCAAAGGATTTGAATGCCCCGTACATTGCGGGGGCGAGGAAATTCGCGTGGATAAAACTGAAGAGGAGCTACAGGGGCGAGCTGAACGATTCCGTGGACCTTACAATAATCGGGTACTATAAAGGCCGGGGCAAGCGCACGCAGTTCGGCCTCGGGGGATTGCTCACCGCGGCTTATGATGAAGCTTCCGACACTTTCAAGTCTGTAACAAAAATCGGCACGGGGATGACGGAGGAAGTGCTTACCGAGCTTGAGGCGAAGCTCAGCAGGAATGTGAGGAAGCAGAAGCCGGCCAGGGTTGACTCCGAGCTGGAGCCGGATGCGTGGGTCGAGCCAAAGACTGTGATTGAAGTGGTTGCCGATGAAATCACGCGGAGCCCGCTGCACACGTGCGGAAAAGGAAAAGACGGCGTCGGCTATGCGCTCAGGTTCCCGAGGATGGTCAAGTTCAGGGAGAAGAAGCCCGAAGAGAGCACAACCACTGCCGAAATAATGTCAATGTACGGAAAGCAGGCGAACATACACGTGCAGGGCGCGGATCAGGATAGGGCAATAAAGTAATAAACAAGGTCGCAGAATATCATGGCATGAGAAACATGAGCCTTCTGGAAAAAATCATGCTTGCGGTGCTGGCTTTCGGCGCAATAGTGTTCTTTTACACCATCCTGAAAATTTGGTCCGAAGGAAAACTCCATTATTTCCTGTTTGTGGAGGATTGGGGGAGCGCGTTGGTTGTTTTCGGCGTGGTTTTTGTTATCGGCGCGCTGTTCAAGTTCTTCTGGAAATGGGAAATCCGCTCGCTATTCGGCGGAAAGCGCGCAGGGAGGCGGAGGTAAATGGACGCATTCAGGATGGTTGTTGTTGCCGTGGTAACACTGGCAGTATTATACATAATTTACGGGTTTTTCGCCAACCCCTTCATAAAAGCGGAAGAGCAATTCCGCACCGGCCTCGATTATGCCGAGGGCATTTCAGGCAAGTATTACAGGCATGAGCTGAGGCTTGAGAAGGGAGGTGGGGCCAACGCTTCCGCTCTTGACACGCGGAGCAGAAGCGTAAGGTTCGAGTGCAATGAAGCGGACTGCGAAAACCTGCACGTTTCGCTCAGGCCGCGCATCGCCACATTTACGGAAAACATAATTGTTGACGCTTATTTTAGGTGCGTTGACAAGGGAATCATCAATGATTGCGTTGTTTACTTCGGCGCGGAGCCTGCACAGCTCATGGTTGAAAACGCGGCCTTCGAAGCCGGAACAGGAACCCTGGGTTTTGCCGTGAAAAACACCGGCAAGCTCGATGCGGTTGATTCAACTTGGCAGATAAGAATTTACGCGAAGCAGAAGCAGGGCGCGGAGGAGAAACTTGCCCTGAAAAAGGAGTTTTCGGGGCAAATCACAAAAATCGGCAGCCTTGAATCAACAACGATTGCGCAGCAGGTTGCCCTTGGCGACGGAGCATATGTCGCCAGAATCGCGGCTTTTGGTGAGGATGCCGGCTCTTCAACAGCTGAAAAGGAATTCGGGCTTTCGGGCGGGATTTCTGGGCTGTGCAGGGCGTTGTCAAAAGGACTGGCGACAATGGAAGGCGGCATTTGCAGGACAAAGTATATTTGCACCGGGTGCGGCAGCGGCGCCGAATGCAAGGTGCGCTGGCTGCAGGGCGGGCTGGATGAAAGCTCCATTGCCGAAATTTACCCCGACGGCGTTTACGCGGAACAGCCCGCAGTGAACGGGGAATGCCAATAAAAATCTATTCCGGGCAAAGTCTCCTATGCTGCTCAGGAACTGCCGCTACATTGTAACTCAGGATTCTGGAAGGCGAGTATTGCAAAATTTGGACGTGCTTGTTGAAGCCGGCGCCATTGTTGGCATCGGCAGGGGCCTGAAGGCGCCGCGGGGAGAGGAGGCCATTGATTGCTCGGGCAAAGTACTGATGCCCGGGCTTGTGAACACGCACACGCACCTCGGGATGCACTCGCTGCGCGGGAAAAGCGACGGCAGGGAGCTCTTTGAGTGGCTTGAAGAGCTGGAGCCGCTGGAAAAAAAGCTTTCTGCAAAGGATGTGCGGGAAAACACGGAAGCCGGGCTGCGGGAGGCCATGCGCTTCGGCACAACTACGGTTTATGACTCCTACAAATTCCCCGAGGAGCGCCTCGAAGCCTTTGAAAAGGCTGGGATGCGCGGCGTGATATCCTCCACAATGAGGGATGAAAAGACATTCAAGGGAGCAACAGCGTTTGTGAAGGGCATGAAAAGCGCATTGGTGAAAGGCGCAATTGCGCCGAATTCCATTTACGCGTGCGGGGAGGAAATTCTCCGGAAGGCAATAGATTTCAGCGAGCGGGAAAATGTGCTCCGCAGGATTCATGTGGGTGAAACGCGGAAGGAGAGGTTCGACACGCTTCAGAAAACCGGGAAGCTTGCCGTTGAATATCTTGATTCTATTGGCTTCCTCGGGGAGAGCGCGCTTCTGGTGCACTGCATCTGGGTGACGAAAGGAGAAATAAGGAAAATCGCGCGCAGCGGGGCAAAGGTTTCGCACAACCCTGTCTCGAACATGAAGCTGGCCTCAGGAGGCGTGATGCCGCTTGTTGAGATGCTCGGGGAAAAGGTTTGCGTCGGCTTGGGCACGGACAGCGTTGCGAGCAACAATAACCTTGACATGTTCGAGGAAATGAAGGTGTGCGCGCTGCTCCACAGGCACCACAAGTGGAACCCTGCGGCGGTTTCCAGCCAGGAAGCGCTGGACATGGCCACAATCAACGCGGCGAGGTGCCTCGGGCTCGGGAAAGAAGTCGGTTCGGTCGAAATCGGGAAGAAGGCGGACATGATAACGCTTGGGTTGTCGGAGAACATGGTGCCGGTGAATGACCTTGTTTCGAATATCGTGTTCGCGGGCCAGGGATTGAACGTGGGCGATGTGATTATCGATGGGAAACTGAAGCTGGTGTCAGGGCAATTCACCTGATTATTTTGCAGCTAATTTTGAGGAAATTATTTCGAGCCTGCCGCTGTTCTCGCCCGACATGGTTTTTGCCGTTTTCAGGAGCCCTATCCTTTTCCTGAATATCGGCGCATCGAGGACAAGGCTCTCGTACTCTCCGCCCTCGCCGCCGACATGGAAACCAAGTTTTTTGTGCAGCCCGACGAATTTTTCGATTATTTTTCCGTCGATTCTTGCGCCCAGGACGCTTTGATCCAGGCCCGCCGATGCGATGCCTGTGATTCGCACATCAAACCCCAGTGCAACCATTTCGCGGAGCAGCCGCTCCTGGCCCTTGTGCCAGAGCGGCGCAAAGCATTTCAGGCCTAAAGAATGGCAAATGCGGTTCACGCGCTCCTGCTGGTAATCCGAGAGGAGCGCGCCGACAGCGGCGCCCGTGATGCCGAACCTTTTTTTTGCCTCAAGGAGCGCGGCCTTGAGGTCGTCAAGCTCTTTTTCCTTTTCTCCGCGGGTTTCGCGCATTATGAGGGGGATTCCGAGGGCCTCGGATTGGAGCTCCACCATCTCGATTGCCGGGGTGTGGAACATCCAGCTGTCCTTGTTTGCGGATTTTAAAGAAACGAGGCACTTCACATCCCAGCCCTGCTCAATGCAATAGTAAAGCGAAAAAACCGAATCCTTTCCGCCTGAAAAGAGCACGGCGAGCATCAAGGAATTAACGCGCCTGATAACATTATAATACCCAGCCTTCCGGAAGGAAAAAATTTAACGCAGCAATAGGCGTATTAAGAAAAACTCCCCAATAAGGGCAGGCTCCAAAAATGAGTTCACCCTTTGCAAAAAAAGGAGTCGGGGAGGCAAAATATGGGGGAAGCGGCAAAGTCGGAGAATATCAAGTAATGGGAAATGGGAAGCGGCACAAAATGCCGCTGGGGCGGGAGAAATGGAAATGCGGTGCCGGGCTTAAACCTGGCACCTTTTCGATACCAGCCAAAACGATTGGTTAAAAACGATTATCTAATTCTTTAATTTCTACCTGTATTTCGATTAAGCAGGGGTATTTGAATGGCGCTTTCCGTTGGATATGAAGAAGACCTGCTTGTGCTGCCTTTCGACCACAGGGGCTCGCTGCTCAAAAAGCTTTTTGGGATTGAAGGCAGGAAGCCGACGCCTGAAGAGGCTGCGGAATATTCTTCGCTGAAGGAAATGGTTTACGGGGGTTTCCTGGAAAGCGTGAAAATGGGTGTTCCAAAAGACAAGGCCGCAGTTTTGGTTGATGAGGAATTCGGGCGGAAAATCCTGAAGGATGCGAAAGCCAAGGGCTTCATGACGGCAATGCCGACTGAGAGGAGCGGGCAGGACGAATTTGATTTTGACCATGCGGATTTCCGCTCGCACATCAAAAGGATTGACCCGGCAATTGTGAAGGTGCTGGTGCGGTTCAACCCCGAAGCCGACAGGGCGATGAACGCGCGGCAGATTGATAAGCTCAGGAAGGTTTGCGATTTTTGCCACGAAATCGGGAAGAAGTTCATGTTCGAGCTGCTCGTGCCGGCAACCGAAGGGCAGCTTGGCGAGCTCTTGGGCGACAAGAAAAAATATGATCTTGAAGTCAGGCCAAAGCTCATGGTGCGCGCAATGAAAGAGCTTCAGGCCGCGGGGATTGAGCCCGACATATGGAAGCTTGAAGGGGTTGAGCATGTCGAGGATTCGAAAAGGCTTGTCGAGCAGGCGCGCTCCGGCGGAAGGAAAGCCGGGATAATCACTCTTGGAAGGGGCGAAGACCATGAAAAGGTAAAGGAGTGGCTCAGGGTGGGCGCGAAAGTGAAGGGGATTATCGGCTTTGCTGTCGGCCGCACGGTTTTCCTGGAGCCGATGAAGCTGCTGCACGAGAAAAAAATCTCGAGGAAAGATGCATCGCTGCAGGTTGCGAACAATTACAAGACGCTCGTGGATTTGTGGAATTCGGAGAGAATATAACCCTCAAAGAAAACTTTTAAAGGCTTTCCGGCTTGGGCATGCAGTTACTTCTGTTTATGTTGCGGATGAAGCAATAACATTTACCATGCAAAAAGAAAACCATGAGAAAGCGGTGCTTATGGGAGAAAAAATATTGAATTCAGAAATAACCGTCCTTGAAGTGCCAAAAAATATTTTTGAAACGGCGTGGGAGATTTTCAAAGAGAGGAAAGGCATGAGTTTTACTGACTGCACAACAGTTGCGCTGATGAAGGAAAACAAAATCCACAACCTTGCGACATTTGACGGCGGGTTCAGGCAGGTTAGGGAAATAAACGCGCTCGGATGAATGCTATCTGTTGTTTATGGCGCCCTCCCCGCACTAAAGTGCGGGGTTTCCCAATGGGCGTCAAATAGCCCATGGACGGAAACAATCCGCGAATTCATACCGCGCCATGAATGACGCGGATTGTTTGGGTTCTTCAATTCCGTGACAAATACTTCTCCGCGAGCGCGATTTCCTTCTTCCCGCCGATGTAGAGCGGCGTGCGCTGCGCAAGGGATTCGGGCTTGATGCTGTGCAGTGGCATTTTTCCGTTCGAGCCCGCGCCTCCGGCCTGCTCGGCGAGGAGCGCGACAGGGTTGGCCTCGAAAATCAGGCGCAGCTTCCCTTGTGGCGATGATTTCAGCGAGGGGTATGTGAAAACCCCGCCGTAAGCGAGCACCTGCTGGATGTCTGGCACAAAGCCGCCCGAGAAGCGCAGCTTGTAGCCCTGCCTCTCCAAATCAGAGATAAATTCCAAATGCTGGGGAGCCCAGTCATTTCGCAGCCCGCCGGGGCAATAAATTTTGCCTTCGGGGATTGTGAGGTTCTCGCGCCTGAGCATGAACTTGCCCCTGGAATTGAGGACGAATTCATGGACGCCGCTCTTTGCCGTGTAAACCAGCGAAGTCAGCGGCCCGTACACAATGTACATTGCGCCGTCCATTTTCGAGCCTTTCTCCATGACATCGCCCTCATTGAAGAAGCCCGCAATCGTTCCCACCGCGAGGTTGGTTTTTATGAGCGAGCTGCCGTCGAGCGGGTCAAGCGTGACGCCGTAGCTCCCCTTTGCCTTTACAATTTCAACGACCTCGTCCTGCTCCTCGGAAGCGACTGTGCGCACAAGGCGCGATTTTTCCATGGCTTTCAGGAAAACCGAGTCAGCGTAAGTGTCAAGCTGCATCTGCTGCTCGCCGTGGATGTTCTTTGTGGAGGCAATGCCGCTGTGCGTAAGGAACGCCTTTTGGACTGCCCTGCTCTTTTCCGCAATAATGAGCATTATTCTGGCCATGTCACGGTCAACGGAATTCCTCCGCAAATGCTCATTGAACAGCAAAATAGGCACCTTTAACAGGAAAATACACCAGAAAGGGATAAAAAAAGACCTTTGGCCATGTTATAGCATGGCAGCAGGAAAGCCGCGAATACTCGTGATAGGGACAGGGGGCGCAATAACCGCCAGGCCTGTTGACGGCAGATGGAGCTACGGGGAAATGCCGGTCCAGGAACTGATCCAGACAACGGCAAGGATAAAGGAGCATTTCGATGTCAGCGCGACAAACCTCTTCCGAATGGACAGCTCTGACATGAAGCCTGAAAACTGGCTCACCCTCGCGAACACGATTTACTACAAGATGAAGGATTATGACGGCATTGTCGTCACAATGGGCACAGATACTTTGGCGTATGCCGCAACGGCAATCTCATTCCTGATACAGGACAGCAACATCCCGATTGTTTTTACGGGCTCGCAGCTCGACCCCTCGCAGATAAACACGGATGCGAGGATAAATCTCCGCGATGCGATAGCCGTTGCGGGAAAATCGGACATTGCCGAAACCTTGATTGTCTTCAACGGGAAAATCATGCGCGCGAACCGCGCAAAAAAAGTGAACGCATCGGAGCTTGATTCGTTCAGGACTTTTGAATGCGAGCCCTTGGGAAAAATAGAGCAGTATCTCGAGGTTATAGGCAGCCACAGGAAAAGGGCGAAGTCAAAGCCCAGGCTTTATACTGCGCTGGAGAACCTCGTCGCCAACGTCAAGGTTTACCCGGGCTTTGACGGAAGGAGAATCCGGCACCTTGTGGACTTTCCCGTAAAGGGGATTGTGCTCGAAGGATTCGGCCTCGGGAATATACCGCTGCTTGACAATGACCTCAAGGAAGGCATAAAATACGCGAACAAAAAAAATGTGGCGATTGTGGTTGCGAGCAACTGCCATCTTGGCAAATACTGGCAGCGCATTTACGGAATGGAAATCGGGGCGCGCCTCAAAGGGATGAAGGCCATTCCGGTGTATGACATGCTGCCCGAAACCGCCTATGTGAAGCTCATGTGGGTGCTTGCGCAGACACGGGATTTCAAGGAAGTCAAAAGAATCATGCAGAAGCCCTGCTGCGGCGAAGTAACTCTTTTTGACAGGAAGAAAGCGAAGGCGCTGGAGTGACTGCATGAATGCAAGGGAATTCCTGAAAAAGCGCGCCCTCAACGAGGGGCAGCTGGTAAAGCTGAGCGACGGCGAAAAAAGCTTTGTAGGGTATGTGCTTCCGCTGGCTGGAAGCGGCACCGGAATACTGAGGCTGAAGCTCAAGTCAGGCTACAATGTGGGCATTGCGGTTTCGGAAAGGTTTTCCGCGCAAAAGCTCGGGCCAGCGAAGAAATTCGGCGGGCAGGAGAAGGCGCGCGTGAAGCAGGATGCAACGCTGCCGAAAATCGCCATCCTGCACACCGGCGGAACAATTGCGAGCCGCGTGGATTACAGGACAGGCGGCGCATATTCCGCATTTGAGCCGGAGGATTTGCTCACAATGTTCCCGGAACTGCTCAGGATAGGGAACTTCAGCTCCAAGCTTGTCGCCAACATGTGGTCCGACGATTTGAGGTTCGAGCACATCGGCATCCTTGCGGATGAGGCAAAGGCGGCGTACGAAAAAGGCGCAAGCGGAGTGATTATAGGGATGGGCACGGACAACATGGCTGTTGCTTCCGCCGCGTTGGCTTTCGCAATCGAGCAGTGCCCGATACCCGTGATTTTTTTGGGGGCGCAGAGGAGCTCTGACAGGGGAAGCTCTGACGCAGCAATGAACCTCATCTGCGCCTCCGAGTTCATTGCCAAAACCGATTTTGCGGGGGTCGCAATATGCATGCACAATTCTTCATCTGACGACAAGTGCGCGATTCTCCCCGCGTGCAAGACAAGGAAAATGCACTCGAGCAGGAGAGACGCATTCAAGGCTGTGAACGGCACTCCAATCGCGCTGGTGGATTTCGAAACCCGCGAAATAGAATTCATGAAAAAGGATTATGCACGCCGGGGCGGGGAGCTCACCATCAAGCCGAAATTCGAGCCCCGCGTCGCGCTGTTCAAAATCAGCATCAACATGTTCCCCGAGCAGTTCGAGTTCTATTACAACGGGAAATTCAGGGGAGTCGTGATAGAAGGCACGGGCCTCGGGCACACTCCAGGGCACAATCCAAACGAATACACCAAAATCCATGAGAAGATATTCCCTGCAATAAAGAAACTGGTTGATTCGGGGTGCGTTGTTGTGATGACAACAAACACGCTTTACGGCAGGGTGCACATGCACGTGTATGACAAGGCGATTGATTTGGCGAACTTGGGCGTGGTTGCAGGGGAGGACATGCTGCCCGAAACCGCGTTCGTGAAGCTCGCGTGGCTGCTCGGGAATTACAGGGCTGAAGAGGCGAAGGGGCTGGTTGGAAGGAATTTGAGGGGAGAAATAAGCCCCTTTACTAAGTATTAGAATATCACGCTATACGAATACTTTAAATATTAGTATAGAACACTATACTAATATGGATTTTGGGGTTTTGGCTGATTTTAACCCTTGGTGGCAGAGGAACGCAGTGCCAGGCGCACTGCTCGGCAGTCAAGAAAGACCTTTCCTTGGCGAACTGAAGCAAAACACCGGAAACCGATTCATAATGCTGCTGCACGGCATGAGGCGCGTCGGAAAAACAACCGCATTTTACCAGCTCATACAGCACCTCCTTGACACGGGAACGGAAAGCAGGAACATATTGTATTTTTCGTTCGACGAAAAGGATGCGGCAATAAGCGATGTCATTTCAGCGTTCGAGGAAAAGGTTGTAAAAAAACGGCTGGCGGACAACGGCAGGACATTCATTTTTTTTGATGAGATCCAGAAGGCGGAAGGGTGGGAGGCTAAAATCAAGGTATTGTACGACCTCAACCCCGACACCAAGGTATTCCTGTCAGGCTCGGCCGCAGTTTCGCTAAGGAAAAAATCTGCGGAAAGCCTTGCCGGCAGGATGCTCGACATTGAGGCGAGGCCCCTCTCATTCAGGGAATTCCTCGGATGGAAAAAAGTGAAACCCGGCGAGAATGAATTGGACCAAAGGGAAATGATGCCCATGCTCGCGGACTACCTGCGCAAAGGCGGCTTCCCTGAAATGGCGTTCGAGGACAAGGACGAGGCGATAAAAAACTACATCAAAAATTCCGTGCTCGAAAAAATAATTTACAGGGATATACCGTCAGAATTCGGGGCAAAGGACGCGGAGCTGCTCAGGGCGCTTCTGGAAATTTTCACCAAAGAGCCCGGAATGATAATAAACACCCAACGGCTTTCAAAAGACCTCGGCAGGAGCAAAATCACGGTATCCAATTATATCGAGTACCTCAAGCAGACCCTCCTCATAATGGAAGTGAGAAACCTGCGGCCTAACATGCTCCTTTCCTCAAGAAAGGGGAAAAAAATATACCCTTCGAGCACCGCGTTCTGCTTCGCAATGCAGCCGGAATTCTATTCGGACAGGAACATGGAAAAAATATACGAAACCGCCGTGGCGGCGCACATTTCCGCGGAGTGCTACTACAGGAACTCGTTCGAGGTGGACTTTGTTAAAAAAAATGCCGACGGGAGCCTCACGCCGATTGAAGTGAAGCACGGGGCGCCCGAAGCAAAACAGCTCTCGGAATTCATGCGCAAATTCGGCGCCAAAAAAGGGGTGCTGGTCACAAAAGAGGCAATGTGGAAAAAGGGCGGAGCAACCGCAGTAACCCTTTGGCTGTTCCTCCTGCAGGAAAACGATGACGGAAGGGCCCTCTCGGCAGGAAGCATGTTCGGGAGGTTCCCGAGAACTTCGGGCAGGACAGGGCAGCAGATAAAGGATGAAATGAAGGCTGGTTGGCA
>CAYJRH010000025.1:12775-15086 GCA_964372565.1 uncultured archaeon | reverse complement strand
AAAACGTTGACGAAAAAGAAAAGAAGGGGAATGGTTTAAAACGTTGACGAAAAAGAAAAGAAGGTTTTGGCCCTTTTAATGCCGGGCGCTAACCGTAAAGTTTCCTGATGCCTGCGATGTCCCCGCTTGCCAAATCTCTTTTTGAGGTTTCGCCCTCGGCGCTATAGCCGTACATGGTCTGCTGTGCACAGTTCAACGTGTACAGGTCCCCCATGCCGGCGGAGTGCCCTATCTCGTGTGTTATTATGTTCTGCACGTCCATCCTGTCCGGGGTTGCAGTGGCGTCCCCCCACTCATAGTCCTCCTGGTCGAGAAGCATGTCCCATTCCACAAGCTCCCTCAATGCCGGCGGGCCGCCGAAATAGCCCCAAATCGTTGTCACTGCAATCGCGCCCGAATTCGGGATGCCGCCAAAGGAAACAGTGTTATACCCGTCAATTTCCCCGTTGTTGAATGAGGCGCTGTTGTCAACCGAGACCGAACCGAATATGCCGAAGGGAACTTTATTGTCCCATTCCCCCGCCGCCGCATTAGTTGCGTTCACTATAAGTTCCTCGCCCACCCCATCGCTGTTGATAGGGTTTATGAGGATGGGCTCGGTGGTCTTCCATCTCGCCCCCTTTGACAGGAAGGTATAGCACGCAACCCCTCCTCCGGCGTTTGGTTTTGCATTGGCCTTTATTGCGGCGTTGCCATTCTTGTAGTGGATGAAAGTGATTTTTTCAAGCGGCCCCCTTTCGTTGCTGTTTCCCTGCCCTCCATAAGCGCCTATCGCAAAGCCCAAGAGTACAACGAATGCGAGCAAAACCGGCACGAACTTTCTTTTCATGTACAGCTATTGGGGGCCTTGGCCTATTTATTTTTACCGTTTGCCGGATGGCCGGTTCATGCCAGCCCTTGCTATATCAATTTTAGGGCGCCTTAATCCGGAAAAATAAAGGAAAAAGTAAGGGTTTTGCCCTTACTTCTTGATTACCGTGTAGAGTATTCCGCCGATTGCCGCGAGTATCGCACCGATTACTATTGATGCGGGGATTCCGACAATTACGCCAATTATTATGGCTACCAGGCCGACTCCGCCCGCTATCGCCGTATTTGCCGCCCCGGCGCCTCCGGCTGCCGAAAGGCCTATTCCGGTTACCACGGCGATTACCGTGAATATTACCCCTACGATTCCTGCCACCAAACCGTAGACAATTCCTGAAATTATGCCGGTTATTGCCGCAGCGCCAAGCTCTTTATCCCCCAAATCCTTGGATGAAAGGTAGCCCACGAGCGCGGGAACAATGAACGCCAATGGCACTGTTATTATTAGTGCTATCAAATTTACTACCGGAATAAGGCCCAGCACTCCGGCAATGATAGCCCAGATGATTGCAATCATTGCCGCCTTTTTCCAGACTTTTCCGAATGTTCCTCCGATGTCCATTTCTTTCTCCTCCCTTTGGCCCATAAAATAGGTTTTATTGATACACGCTTCCCTACATTAAATAACTATCGTCATTCGCCTGCGCCCGTTTCGTGCCGAGGCGCTTTTCAAATCCCGCCCCCAAACCACAAAATTACCAAGTTATTACTGCAATTGTCTTAAAATCAACCGTCATTGGCAGCAAGGTTAATATAGTGCTTTTGTTAATCGGCTCTGAGGAGGTGCTTTGAAAATGGCATCACAACAGCAGATTGGAGGCTGGGCGTTCATTATCGGAGTCCTGCTTGCAATAATAGCAGGGGCTTTGATTGCGTCAGGCCAGGCAGTCATTCTTGGCGTGGCAGCCCCATGGGTGTCTTTAATCCTGGTGATTCTTGGTATCGTTGTAGGGTTCCTGAATCTTAAGGATAAGGAAATAGACAAATTCCTGATAGCTTCGCTTGTCTTGCTCGCATTGGCAGGAACAGCCGGCGGAATGAGCGTTATACCGATAGTCGGAATATACCTCGCGGCAATAGTGCAGCAGGTTTCGATATTCGTTGCGCCAGCAGCGGTAATCGGTGCGATTAAGGCTATTTACAGCCTCGCATCAGAACAGGTGAACTGAACAACCCCCTCAGTTTTAGCCTGACTTTGGAGGATGGGGCGCAAGCCCCATTCTTACCATTATTTTTTGTGCTTCAAAATGGCTGAATTTGCACCAATTTTTCGATTCTGGGGCCTTTCTTTCTAAAACATTATATGCCCCTAATTCCTTCCAAATACGTGGTTCAAATGCGGGCGCGGCAAGGCGCGTCGCGGAAGAGCCGATCACGAAAATGCCCTGAACCGCAACAGTTCCGGCTGTTGGGCCCGAGTCCCGCCTCGGAAGGGCGTGGCCGC
>CAYJRH010000025.1:0-12675 GCA_964372565.1 uncultured archaeon | reverse complement strand
CTCGCTTGTGCTCGGCAGGCCGTGCTTCGCCTCCGAGTCCCGCCTCGGAAGGGCGTGGCCGCCTCGCTTGTGCTCGGCAGGCCGTGCTTCGCCTCCGAGTCCCGCCTCGGAAGGGCGGAAGCCCAGTTGCACTGGGCTGTTCGGCAAACTTCGTTTGCTGAACCTCGCAGAGCTTCGCTCTGCAAGGTGCCCGCTCCGCTCGCAAATTATTCCCTGAACTCTACATCATCAATCAGGCCGTCGCCATCAATGTCCAGCCCCTCAACCACGCGCGCCCAGGTTTTTGCATCGGCGCTGTTCGGCTTCACTGCCCTTGAGGTGTGCTTCGTCAGCGCGAGGATTGCGGAAATAGTTCCGGAATTCCTTTTTCCCGCAAGCACAAGCACCCACTTTCCTTTGAAGAAAGGGTGCTGGACTTTCTCGATTATGCCGATGGAATCATCAGCATATTGCTTCCCCGAAGCCGATGAGCTTATTGTCCAGTTCCCGCCATTTGCAGCAAACTTCACAGGCAGGTATTCGTTTATTTGCTCCGCGAGCTTGTTGGTCACAGGCCCCCCCAAAATCATCAGGTTCGAATTTTCGTTCTTGAGGTCCCTGACCATGGTATCAAGGAAAACCAGCGGCGATTCAAAGCCCGCGCAGTTCGCTCCCACAAAAGCCGCGAGCTCAGCCGCAAAATGGCCGTCGCGCGCCCTTGCCTTGTGCGCTCCGTGCGGGTCAGGGGAGCCGACAACGATTTTCGCGGAAAAAATGCCGTTCCGTGTGAACTCCTTCAGGAATTCCGCGGCCTCGCCCTTCCGGCTGCCCCCTTTCGAAACCATTTTTCCCGTTTGCTTAACGCTCCCGCGGTTCGGCACAATTGCGAAAGAGCCGAACCGCGCAGAGTAGAATTTTGCAACAGCGCCGTTGCGCTCCTCTGTTTTCTCCACTTCAACCAGGCCGGAATTTTTCAGCTGCTTTATGTAATAATACACTTTTTGTTCATTAAGGCCAAGCTCTTTTGCAAGCGCTGCGGGATAGCTTGGGTTTTCCCGAAGCTTTGCAAAGATGCGCCAGCAATCCGCGTTGAGCAGGGGTCGGAGCTTTTCCGGCCTATCCATCACCTTCACGGCAACCTCCGCTTCGCCGCCCTTTTCCTCGATTATCAGCCTGTCCATAAACGTTCCTCCATGTACAATTCCTTCCTTCAAATTACGCAAACAACGCCACTATGAAGTAAATAATGCTAGTATTTGATTTTTTATAATATTAGTATTGTAGCTCTTTTTAACCCTTCCGACGCCTATCTCCTAGCCATGTGCGGAATAATTGGCATAATCGGCCTAAACGCCGTTCAAAAGGCGTTCAGCGCGCTAAAAACGCTTGAATACCGCGGCTACGATTCATGGGGGCTGGCTTTTCCACGGGGCAGCACCTTTTATGCAGAAAAACATGTCGGAAGAATCGGCAATGCGAAGCTTTCCAGCAGCGCCGAAGCCAAAATCTGCCTGGGCCACACCCGCTGGGCAACGCACGGAAGGGTCCTGGAGCGCAATGCCCACCCCCACATTTCGAATGACGGCAAAATTGCCATTGTGCACAACGGCATTGCCGAGAATTTTGCGGAGCTGAAGCAGCGGCTCATCTCCGAAGGTTTCCGCTTCAATTCAGACACTGATTCCGAAGTAATTGCCAATCTAATCCAGTTAAACCTCAAGGGCAATTCCTTCGAAGAGGCGGTTCGCCTCTCGCTCCTTGGCATTGAAGGCAGCTACGCGATTGCCGCGCTGCGCATCGGCGAGGAAAAAATAATCTGCGGCCGCAACGGCTCGCCACTTGTTCTCGGCCTTGGCAAAGGCGGAAAGGAATTCTATGTTGCCTCGGATGCAACCGCCTTCATTGCCCGCACCAACCGCGCGGTTTTCCTGAACGACCTTGAAATGGCAATTGTATCAGGAACCGTGCCTCTGAGAGTGCTGGATGTCGGCACAGGAAAGGAAAAGGAATTTGCGGCAAAGGAATTGAAATGGAGCGTGGAGCAGGCAGCCAAGGGAAGCTACCCGCACTTCATGCTCAAGGAAATCTTCGAGCAGCCGCAGGCATTGCTCGCGGCGGCCGAGCAGCCCCCACAAATCATTTCAGGGATGGTTTCGCTCATAAAAAACGCGGAAAAAATCTTCCTCGCGGGCTGCGGCTCTTCCTTCCATGCGTGCCTTTGCGGCTCCTATCTCCTCAGCAGCATCGCGAATGTGCGTGCCACTCCGGTTCTTGCATCCGAATTTTTTCCGCACAAGAATTTTTTTGATTCAAAAACCCTCGTAATCGGAATCAGCCAGAGCGGCGAGACAGCCGACCTCCTTGAATGCCTAAAAGCTGCGAAAAGCAAGGGTGCGAAAATCGCGGGCATTGTCAATGCCATGGACTCGAGCGTGATGCGCCTTTCTGACGCCCAGATTTTGCTGAATGCCGGGCCGGAAATCTGCGTGCTCTCGACAAAAAGCTTCACCTCGCAGCTCGCAATCCTGCTCCTCCTCGCCCACGCGCTCGCGGGAAAGGAAGCTGAGGGAAAAGGGCTCATCAAAAAAACCTCCGCGCTCGTGGCGGAATCCCTCTCCGCGCTTGAGCCGCAGATGAAGCTGCTCGCGAAAAAGCTCGCGCGCTCAAAGGACATTTTCGTGATCGGGAGGCAGGAGGCATATCCAGCTGCGCTCGAGGGTGCGCTCAAGATAAAGGAGGTAAGCTACATCCACGCGGAGGGCTTCGCGGGCGCGGAGCTCAAGCACGGCACGATTGCGCTTATTGAAGAAAACACCCCCGCGATTGTCCTCTCGACACATGAAACAAGGCCGCTCACGCTCAGCAACGCGATTGAAATGAAGAGCAGGGGCGCGGATATAATCGGGGTCGACTCAAGGGAATCCGGGGAGTATGCCACAACAATACATGTTCCCGAAGCAGGGCACGCAAACCCGATTATGCTCATCCTTCCAATACAGCTCCTTTCCTATTATCTCGCGGTTGAGCGCAACCTCGACCCAGACAAGCCGCGCAACCTGGCGAAAAGCGTTACGGTGAAATGAATGCAAAAAACGGAACAGCGCAAATTGTTCGGCACCGACGGAATCCGCGGCAAGGCGAACCACTATCCGATGACTCCGGAGCTTGTCATAAAGCTCGGCAAAGCCACGGCGCTCCACTTTGAGAATAAAGGCGTCACGCCAAAAGTCGTCATTGGAAAAGACACTCGCCTCTCCGGATACATGCTTGAAACCGCGCTCACTTCAGGCCTTGTTTCCATGGGCGCAACGGTTTACCTTGCCGGCCCGATACCGACACCGGCGGTTGCGTTCCTCACGCGCTTCCTCGGCGCGGATGCCGGCATAATGATTTCGGCCTCGCACAACCCCTCGGAAGACAACGGCATCAAGCTCTTCGATTCAGAAGGCTACAAGCTCTCTGATGCGGACGAACACACCATCGAGGCCATACTTTTCTCCGATGAACTGAACAACGGCTTCCATGACGGCCGCTCAATCGGGAAGGCCTTCAGGGTTGAGGACGCGCAGCAGCGCTACCGCGAGTTCGCGAAATCAACAATAAACGCGGCATCGCTCAAGGGCATAAAAGTTGTGCTGGATTGCGCGAACGGCGCAGGCTACAAGGCAGCCCCGCAAATCCTTTCGGAGCTCGGCGCGGAAGTGGTTGCAATAAACAATTCGCCGGACGGGTGGAACATCAACAAGGAATGCGGCGCAACGCACATTGGCGGCCTCTCCAAAAAAGTTGTGGAATCGAAATCGGACATCGGAGTTGCTCTCGACGGCGACGCCGACCGCGTGATAATCGTTGATTCCGCCGGCAACGAGGTTGACGGCGACAGGATAATGGCGGCGCTTGCGGAAGACCTGAAAATGCGCGGGAAGCTCTCCAAGGACACGGTTGTCGCAACTGTAATGAGCAACGCAGGCTTTGAGAGGCATCTGAAAGACAACGGCATCGCAATGCTCCGCGCAAAAGTAGGCGACCGCTATGTGATAGAGGAAATGCGCAACTCAGGCTGCAACTTCGGCGGGGAGCAGAGCGGCCACATAATTTTCGGGGATTTTTCCACCACCGGAGATGGCATAATAACTGCCTTGCAATTGCTGCGCCTGATGAAAGAGCATGAGAAAACCGTGGATGAGCTCTGCAATTCGTTCGAGCTTTACCCGCAGGTTCTCGCAAACCTGAAGGTAAGGGAAAAAATTCCCGTTGAAAAGCTGAAAGGGGTTTCAGCCCGCATTGCAGCCGCTGAGAAGGCGCTGGCAGGCGCTGGCAGGGTCTTGGTCCGCTACAGCGGCACCGAGAACATACTCCGCATAATGGTGGAGGGCCCCGACAAAGGGCAAATAAAGGGATTTGCTGACTCTATTTTGCTTGCCGCAAAGGAGGAGATAGGCGTTGAATGAAGGAATTGAAAAGGTAATTTTGAAGGCAGAGGGGCTGGTCTCAAAAAATGGGGCTTTCGAGTTCTGGAAGCTCCTGTCGGAATCCGAGGAAGAGGCAAAATCGCTCAAAACAGATATTTCGGGCGAGGTTGAGCCGGGAGTCATTGTCAAAGGCGTGCTGTTCTGCGGCAAAGGCACTGTTGTAAAATCAGGCACGCGCATCGAAGGAAATGTTTACATCGGCGCCAACTGCGTCATCGGCCCCAACGCATTCCTGCGCAACGCCACAATCATTGCCGCCAATTGCCACATAGGAACTTCGGAAATAAAGAATTCCATTATCCTCGCGGGCTCGAATGTCCCGCACTTCTCTTATGTGGGCGACAGCGTAATCGGGAGGAACTGCAACCTCGGCGCGGGCACGAAAATCGCAAACCTCCGCCACGACAACGGAACCGTTAAAGTGCAGTTGGGCGGGGAAAAAACCGACAGCGGCAGGAGGAAGCTCGGCGCGCTGTTTTTTGATGATGTGAAGTGCGGAGTGAATTCATCAATCAATTGCGGCGCAATCCTCAAAAAAGGCGCCCGCGTCCTGCCGAATGAATTCGTAAAGTGACCGCCAATTTTACTTTGCGCGCTTTTGATGCACCGCGAGTATTTTTCCAGTTACCGCATCAATGAGCACAACCCTTTCCTTCGCATCGAGCGAGAGGACAATGTGCCACACCGGCCTGTACAGGGGCTCAATTTTCTTCACAATGATGCCGCCCCAGAGCTTCTTGAGCGCTTCGGAAACATCTTCCTGCGAGTATTCCCCGCGCTCCACGCTCAGCGCCTCCGCTTTCACGAACGGAAGCTGCGCAAGCGAACCCAGCATGTCGTGCCGCTCATTCGGCGGCAAATCAACCTTCTGCTTTGCCATGTAAGAAGCTTTTCCCGAACGCTTGTCCGTGCTTTTCGCCACAGCACCGCTCTCGATGAGCTTCTGGAGTATCCTGCGGCACCTCGCCTCATCAAGCGCGGCCTGCGCCATGATTTCCTCAATAAGCATTTCTCGCTTCTGCAGCGCCATCAGCACGCGCACATCCTCATCCCCAAGCGATGAAATCATCTTGAGGCCGCTGGACTCGACGAAATCGCCGTTCCTGAAGTGCACAAATTCTCCTGTAAGCGAGTTCACAAAACACTCGCGCGAGATGAATTCCTTGCGCTGGGTCATTGAATCGAACTTTACCCTCCAAATCGGCAAATACTTCACGCCGATGTATTCGATGCGCTCGCTCTGGCCGAACACCCCCAAAAACCCCTTCCTCCGCACGCCTTCAACGATTTTGCGCGCCCCATCCTCCTCGACGCGCGCGGGCAGCGCAAGGAGCTCAAGCATCGGCTTTTCGCCTTCGGAGGCTTCGGCAACCTCTTCCTTATTTGCTTCTTCAGCAGCAGTTTCTTCGGTGCTTTCACCGCCAACGGCATATTCGCCCTGCTCCGCGACTTCTTTTGACTCGTCCGCATCTTCCTCGGTTTCGGCTTCCCCTTCGCCTTCCTCATCTTCAATTTTCGGCCTCTCAAGGAACCCCGCAAGCGTTAGCGCGCTTTTTCCAATGACAATTCCTTTCGCGGCGAGCGCGGCGAGCACCCTGCCGAAGTCGACCGAACTCCTGTATTTGAGGTTCAGCGTGTCGACAGCAAGCTTCGCCTTGCTGAGGTCAACGCTCTTCTCGGATTTCAAATCGCGGAGCAGCATCTCTACCGCAATGCTGCTGACCTGCGCCTCGTCGAACGATTCCGCCATCTGCGTTGTTTCGGCGTCCCTTCCCTCGTGCTGGCTTTTCCTCGGCCGTATCCCCATCACGAAGGCGCGGCTGGTTTCCTCGCGCCTGTCCCCTGTGAGCGCTACTCCGACAGGCAGGGTCTTGATGAAGTTGGGCGCCCTGTATTTGCGCGGAATGATAGTCGGCGTCCTCTTGAAAACCGCCTTGATGTCGTCATCGAAAATGAGCTTGTGCGTCATTATGACATCGAGCTGGCTCAGCACCTTTGTGTTGATTGCGGATGGCTGCTGCGTCGCAAACACGAGCGAGAGGCCCGGCCTCCTGCCTTGTTTCACGTATTCAATCAGCCCTGCGGTTGCAGGGGTGACCTCGTTGCCGCTCGGTATGAGAGTGTGCGCTTCGTCAATGAAAAGCCATGTGGGCGGAACCTCCAGCTCCAATAGTTCGTTCATGTCCAGCTCCTTGAACTTGTTTGCGGCCTCCTTCCTAGTGGAAATCTTCCTCGCTGCGAGCAGCCTGCGCGCCAGGATGCCGATGACGAGCGCAGTTACATTGTCCTCGAGGAACGATGTGTCAAGTATTGTGAGCTGGCCTTCGCGCGAGAGCTCGCCGAGCGGGGTGCCTTTCTCGTGGAATATGCCCCAGTTCTTTGCGGCCTCGAACCTGCTGACTATTGCGCGGATGGAATCCTGCTTGTATCCCTTATCCCTTGAATTCAGCTCTGAATCAGTTTCGAGGCACCTTATCAGCTCTTCAAGCGAATACTTCTTGCCCCTTCCCTCGATTCTCCTGGATTTCTGCTGCCTTTTTCCATCGCCCTTTGCGCTTTCTTCCTTATCCTCCGGCTCCATCTGCGCATAGCCCTTCTCAACCTTCTTGATTGCCTTTTCGAGCAGCAATCCCGAAACCGAGAACCTGTCGACGCCGAATGTGAGCGCCCAGTCCTCCCCTGTCAGCAGCGAGGGCGGGATGGAAAAGCCCGCATCATAAGTGGATTTTGGCACTTCTTTCTTCATTCCCTCGGGTATGAACACCTTGAGGTTTGCCAGCCCTTTCGGCTCTAGGCCCCAGCTCCTCAGCTTTTCAACTTCCTTCTCATCCTTGTTCGGGAACTTCATGGACCAGAACACGCCGACAGGGTCGACTACAACAACGCCGACGTTCCTGTTCTTCTCGGCTAGTTCCTCCGCAACCACTCCGAGCACGTAGGATTTTCCCGAGCCGCGCGACCCGCAAACGAACATCACGTGCGGGTTCAGGCTGTCAAGATAAACATCTGAGTTCTCGAATTCCTTTTCCTGCACCCTGCCGATTTGCAGCGCTCCTTCATACCCGTACCTCTTGAAGATGCTTGCTTTCCTGCCAATGAAAACCGAATTCTTTTCCTTGTCTGCGAGGAACGCGAGCTTTTCCGATGAAGGCGCCTCCTCTTCCATGCCTTCCGCCGCCGCTGACGCTTTCTGCATTATGGTTTTCCTTATTTCATCGCGCGGCGGGGCTTTGACTTCATCAGGCTCCTTCGCGTCATGGTCAACGTCAAAATCGAATTCATCGTCATGCAGGCCCTCGGCGGTTTTGCCTTTATTTCCTTTATCCGCACCCGCGCCTTCCCCTTCTTTCCCGCCCTCCTCAAATACGTAATCGTCGTCCTCGGCCTTCTCTGCTTCCTCCCCAGAGAGCTCTCTGTCTTCCGCATTCCCGCCATCATCTTCAGGCGCATCCTTGGCCAGGTCATCCTCAGCCTCTTCGCGCGCCTTCTTCAGCGGAGCGACGGATTTTTTCTTCACGGGGGTTTTGATTTCGGTCCCGGTGATTTCTTCAGGGTCAGGTTCCTCGTCATCTTCAGGCTCCCCATCATCGCCGTCGCCTTCTTCCGCGCCCGCTTTTTCGGCTTCCTCTTCCTCCTCGTCCCCGCCATCCAAATCCGCGGAGTCCTCTTCGGAATCGCCGAGAATTTCCGCCTCATTCGTGTCCATTGCGGCTTTCAGCTTCTCCGCCGCCTGTTTCTTCGGCCCTTTAAGCACCTCTTCAAATATGTCGGTTTCCTGCGGGTCAACCATGGTTTTCTCAACCCCCTCATCCCCGCCGAAATCCCGCGGCGCTTCGCCTTTGCCCCCGCCTTCCGCGCCCTTTTCAGCCTTTCCCTTAGCCATCAAAATGCCCAATAACTAATGGAACTAGAGAATAAATAGTTTGCCCTGTTGGGGGTACTTATAGCAGTTAGTGCTTTGAATGTATACGTAGATACTAGTAGTTGTTTTTGAAAACAATTTTTCAAACATCAGATATACCTGGGTTAGCTATAATATTAAAATTTCCATGTCCGCTTTTCCTGTCTGGAGAATGCACAAAATGTCCGTATGCCTTTCCAACGCACCTATGTTCATTGGCTCATTTTGTATATATGTTGTCGTGGTGGTCGAAGTCTTTGAAGATGATTTTGTCCTCTTTTTTCCTGTATTCGAAAACCAGCACGAAATGCCCAACATGTACCCGTTTGGAGTCCTTCATGTCGTGTCGTAGGTTTTTGTAGTGTTCGACGTCCAGCGTGCCAATGACTTCATCGATTTTCTTCATTGCTTGTTCATATAGCGGCCTGTTCTTTTTGGATAGTTTTTCAAGTGCCTTTAGCAGTGAAGGGAGGATTTCGTAAGTGCGCATCCTTTTACCCTTCAACAAGTTTTCTCAGTTCACCAATGTTCTTGAACGGTATCTCTTTTTCTTTTTCGAGCCTAGAGAGCTTTTGCAGGTATTCAGGTTTTAATGCGGGTTCAAGCAGGCTGGAACCGTATTCCATGACAACAAGTGAAATGGCTTCGCTTTTCGTCTTCAATTTGTGCTTTGCCTTGACAATATTGAGTATCTGGTTTGCTTTTTCCGGAATTTCCACCATAGCTTGCACCATAAAACCATCTCCAATTTTAATGTATATATTAAATATATGCCATGTATATAAATGCCTTCCTATCAGCCCTCAAACGCAGCTGAGTTAAAGTGCATTTATACTTTTTGAATGGCATATATAATTTTCATAAAACGCCTCAATTCAGTTATCTCAATTGAAACTTCAAGGCTTGCATCGCCCGCGCCATCTATGCCGTTATATTGCGCCCCAACAGGGCTCAAATGAATAAATAAGTAACCTCGGCCGGCTTTTTCAATACCAATAATAATGCCCTCAAACATCATTAGCGCATGGCGGACCCGATTTTCGGCGCGGCGCTGGAAGGCTTCCAGCTCATTGCCGCCGTGCTGATTACTATAGGGATTATAATCAACCTCGCGCTGCGCCGCGGCAATGAACGCCTCCTGTTCATGCTTGTCGTCATCGGCTATTACGCGGTCATTTTCCTTGTCAACGATTTTTTCCTCGCAACAACCATCATAGTGATGTGGTTCGTGGCAACGGGCGCGGAATTCTTTCTCCCCAAGGAAATCCTCATCGTCATGTTCGCGCTGCTTGCCGTGCTTGGATACTCGAACCCGCTTTTTTTCCTCATCGCCTCGGCGCTCTATTTAATCAGCATCGCGAATTTCCTTTCCACATCATACAAATTGCTGCGGGGCGCGAGATAGCCACTCCCAATCTTCTCTTATGCCCGCGGCGCGGTTTGTATGCTGATTGAGTCGAATTCTGTGAAAACATATACCGCCTGCTTATCCTTCCGCAAGCCCACCATCCTGAGATTTTTGAGGTAGTGTACATCCCTGCTTATCGCTTCCTGCCGGCGCTTGAGCTCAATGGCTATTTCGCCTACATTTTTTTCCGCGCCTTTCCTGCGTACTTTTATCAGGTACCGGAGCAGGTCGAGCCTTGCGGGGGAAAGAATGCGGCTTAGCCCGGCATATGACTCGAGATAAAGGATATTTTGCGGCTGTTCCATGCCTTTTTCCGGGTTCTCCGAGAGCTCCTTGTCGTCCTTTTCCATGTCGCCGCCGATGTAAACGGTCAATGCCGCGTGTTTTTGTTTTTTCATATTTACCGCTTGTACATATATAACGCCGATGTTATATATATTCATTCCTTGAAATGCTTTTGCAAATACTTTGCTTTATGCTCTTTCCAGTTTTCCAGAATGTCTTTTTTGCACCGCCAGTAAAGCCCGTCCAAAAGCGGCTCTTCAGGCATCTCCTGCCTGTGCTTCAAGTCCTCATAATACCTGTGGACATTATAGCCCGTGTGCGAACAATCATGCTTTTTTATTTCGAGGATTTCCCCGCCCCTCTCGTGAAGCTGGAGCACGACAAAATTCACCATCCTCATTTTCCCAGCATCCACAGCCCGCTCCGTCATAATGAAATCCGATTCGCTGTCTCCAAGCGGCTTGGTTTTTCGGAAAAGCCTGATATCCATCCAAGAACAGCATTAAGGGCATAAATAAAAACAGAATCAGGGTTCGGTGCCGGTGCCGCGTCCGATTATCCGGACAGGCACTTCCGGTGTTCAATTTTTCCCGCGCCTCACCATCTTTCAATCTCGTTAATGCGCAGTTCGACAGTGCGCCTGTGTATCGCTTCCGTTATTTCAAGGTCCTTCGCTAGGTACCGCAGGATTTTTTCCCACTCCCCGGCCCAGCACAGCTCCGCGACTTTGGAGCCGTCGACACCCTCGAGGGTTTCCAGCCCAATGAGCCCGCCGAATTCCTTGAGCTTGCCGCGCACGTTCCCGAATTTGAAAGCGGAGAGCCTCTCGCGCAGGTCGATGATTTCCTTGAGGTTGAACGGGACAATCTTCACGTTGCAGATGAAACTGCGCGTGACCAGAAAAGGAAGGTCAAAATCCTTGACGTTGAACCCGACAAGCCTGTGGACGCCGGCGCCTTTCCTGAACGCGGCGACTCCCTCCCAGAATCCGCGGAGCATTTTGGCCTCATTTTCCTCGCGGAGCAGCACCGCATCCTTGCCCTCTATTTTAATCCCAATCGCAACGATGCGCGAATCTATCGGGTTGAGGAGCTTCTTCCTCTCGGCTTCGTCCTTTGAGAGGTAATTGTCCTTTTCAATAGGGCAGGTTTCTATGTCGAAGTAAAGATTCCCCATGCAATGGAATGCGTGCAAAAGCACTAAAAAATGGAGCTAAAGGCGCATGTAAAACAGTTATGCCAGATGCGCTCTCAGGAAAAGGCGGTTTTTTTCTCATTCTTCTCAAAAAAGTAGTAAACCGCCGTGTTCGTGCCCTGCTGCAATACCGTCAGCCCAATACTCGTAACGGGATTTCCTGTGAGGAGCCATGTGAGGCTGAGCGTGGTGAGGAGCGTTACAGCCCTGAATTTTAGGGTTTTGCCCAGCGCCTTGCCGATTTTTTTGGGCTTGGCGGCCGGCGTGCTTTTTTCCGCCGCAGCTATCCATTTCGGCCTTGTAATCCGCTCTTGAAAAACCTGTGAACTGCTATCTTTCATTTAAGTCGCACTCTATAAGCGCCTCGCCCTATTTAAGGTTTATCCCAAAATTGGCACAACGTCAATTGCCCAAATATTTCCTTCTTTTCGCTTTGGGCATCCTTTCAATCGCGTAGCGGAGCATCGTTCGCGGCATTTCCTCCGCATGCTTTTCCAAAAAGGATTCCAGCTCCATCAGCCCCCCGCGCTTTCCTGCCTCGCGGAGCATCCACCCGGCTGCTTTGTGTATAAGGTCGTGCTCATCGTGCAAGAGAATCCCGGCAACCCTGAACGCGGTTTTATGCTCCCCGCGTTTGATGAAGGCGAATGCCGCGACCATCGCAATCCTGCGCTCCCACAAATTCCGCGAAACCGCAAATTTCTCCAGCACGCCCATCTCCGAGCGGTGCTCCGCCAAATATTCCCCTGCAATCTTGTCAGCGCTCAAATCAACAAGGTCCCAGCTGTTCGCGGCCTGCGCATGGGCCATGTAAAAATCAAAAATTTTCTTCCGCCCGGCTTCATCCCCTTTCCGGAACTTTTGCACCAGAATGAGAAGTGCGCAGAGCCTCGCCTCATGCTCTTTTGATTCGAGCAGTTCCTCAATTGCATTGAGCCCTATTCCCGAAAACTTCTTTGCAACGGAGCGCGTCTGCGGAACCGTAACCCCGAGGAAAACATCGCCCTCGCCGTACTCGCCCTTACCAGTCCTGAAAAAGCGCCGGAGGAATTTGGCTTTGGCGGGGCTGCCCAGCTTTTTCAATTCAGCCAATACATCCGAAGCTTCCTTTCCCATCAAATCCAATTTTCCCCAACCGGTTTAAAATTGCTTTTTTTGGGCTAGGGTGAAGGAATATATAGGTTTGCGATTGAAAGATTATTTCCAAGGAATCCTGATTTTCCAGGGCCAGTAGCTCAGACAGCTAGAGCGCCTCGTTCGCAACGAGGAGGCGTCGGGTGCAAGTCCCGACTGGTCCACAACCTTTTTCTTTCTCCTGCGGAGAAAGAAAAACGTTGACGAAAAAGAAAGAGTGCATAATGGAATGCGTTGGCGGAAAGAAAAAGTGTAAGGAAAAGCGTTGGCGGAAAGAAAAAGAATTAATGCGTTGGCGGAAA
>CAYJRH010000024.1:0-15321 GCA_964372565.1 uncultured archaeon | reverse complement strand
AACAGCGTGGCGCAGGCAATCGGCGGCAGCATTTCAGAAAACAAGCAGCTGCTTGAAAACTTGGCGGCGGAATAGTTAGGGTGGTAAACTGAATGAGAGAAAATCAAAATTTTTGAAAAAGCTTGATTCATTGACTTCCGATAGCAGCCTTGCCGAAGAGGATGCCGTTCGGATTGGCAGGGAAATCAACCGCAAAATAGCCAAAAGGCACGGAATAAATGGGTAAACATATAATTAAATATTTAAACGTAATTACGTTTTAATAGGTGATTTTGATGGCTTCGATAACACTTTCGGTCCCGGAAGAAACCCGCAAGGCGATGAAACGCTTTCCGGAAATGAACTGGTCAGGGTTCATCCGTAAAAAGATAGAGCAGAAGGCATCCGAACTTGAGTGGAAGGAGGAAATGCTCGAAAAGCTCAAGGCAGAGGAAAACATCATTGAAAGCGAGGTTGAACTCGGAAGGGAAATAAATGAGGGAATAGCAAGGCGTCTGAAAAAAGAAGGATTGGCATGAAGCTTGTTGCGGACGCGAATGTCCTTTTCTCCCTTGCAAGGGAGGGAAGTGTCGCAAGTGCAATAACTGCAAAATACAAAATCCTTCTATATTCGCCTTCTTATGCGCTCGATGAGATTGCAAGGCACAAAAAGGAATTTGTCGCCAATTCAGGTTTGCGCACTTTCAGGCAGGCCGAGCAGAGGCTTCTGAAAATGGTGCGTTTCATCAAGAAAGCCGAACTCCAAAGTGAGCTAAAAGATGCCGCGGGGCTAGTTTCAGACCCTAAAGATATAGCTTACATAGCCCTTGCCAAAAAAATTGGCTGTCCTGTCTGGTCAAATGACAAGCACCTCAAAGAGCAAACGCAAATACCAGTATTCACAACAAAAGAGTTGCTGGAAGTTCTGACCTAAACGTTTGTCAGTGTTTCTATTTCTTTTTTGTCTTGTCTCTTGGAATATAAGACAGGTGATATTTGCCAGTGTACTGGTTTCGTTCCATCGGCTCGGCCGGGGCACCTTTTTTCTTATCCCGCGGCTATGGGTATCGTCCCAATTACTATCGCGACAGCCCCGAGGGCAGTTTTGAACGAAATTTTTTCGCCGAGCAGGATGAACGCGAGCGCGACGGCAAAGAGGACGCTTAAAACTATTAAAAATGGGTTAATCCCTCTCAAAAAGCGAATCTGGGGTTCACAAAAGGCAGTTAAACGTTTCCAGAGAAACATCTAATTTAAACTAAGGGTGCTTATTTTGGCTGAAAACAAGGCAATTAAAAAACTCAAAATTGCTATTCCTAAAGGCAGGCTTTTTGACAAAGTGCAGAATCTTCTCAAAGATTCGGGATACACTATCAGCCCTAATGGCAGGAACTATAGGCCATATATTGATGACCCTGAAATAGAAGTCAAAATGCTCAAACCCCAAAATATACCAAAACTTGTGGAACTCGGTTCGCAGGACATAGCTTTTACCGGCCACGATTGGGTTGTCGAGGAAAAGGCAGATGTTGTCGAGCTTATTGATTTAGGTTTCAATCCCGTTACGCTGGTAGCCGCAATTCCAGAAGAATTGGACTTGGAAAAATTGAGCAAGAAAAAAATACGCCTCGTGTCCCAATACGAAAACATTTCACAAAATTACCTCAAAGAACTTGGCGCAGATTACATTTTCATAAAATCTTATGGCGCGACAGAAGTTTTCCTGCCGGAAGATGCAGACATGATGGTTGATAATACTGAAACCGGCAGAACAATCAGGGAGAACAACCTCAAAGTGGTAAAAGAATTATTGAAATCTTCCACTCGTATAATTGCAAACAAGAAATCATTGGAAGACCCATTCAAGAAAAAAAAGATTAACGACATGCTAACTGTGATAAAGAGCGTCCTTGACGCGGAAAATAGGGTTGTTATTGAAATGAACGTTCCAAGCAAATTGGTCAACGAGATAATACCGACACTGCCTTCCATGAAAGCGCCAACGGTATCAAAGCTTGATGGTGATGCCGGTTATGCAGTTAAGATAGCGGTGATGCGCAAAGAGGTCAGGGAACTGATCCCCAGGCTTAAGGAAAAGGGCGTCACAGACGTACTGGTTTTTAACTTGGAAAAAGTAATTCCATGAGCAAAGGTTTTCAAAGTGGCTCTGCAAGCAAAAAAACACATCTATGCGATTAGCAAATACAACCCGCCTCTTGAATCACGCGAAGGTAAAATAAAGCTCGATTTTAACGAAAACACACTTGGGCCAAGCAAAAAGGTAATCAAAGCGCTGACAAGCTTGGCCATGAAAAAAATAAACTACTACCCCCAATATGAGGGCTTTAATGAAAAAATCGCAAAATATGCCGGAGTAAAACCAAATCAAATTCTGGCAACCAACGGCTCTGACGAAGCCATAAAAATGGTTTTCGAGGCATTCGTCTCGAAAAATGACGAAGTGATTATCCCGCAGCCAAGCTTCGCCCTCTTCGTGTTCTATGCGCAGGCGGCTGGGGCAAAAATAAAAAAACCGCTATATAATCCAGACTTCTCATTCCCGGTTGCCAAGGTTCTTCAGGAAATAACGCAAAAAACCAAACTCGTTATTGTTTGCACACCCAACAACCCCACCGGAACAAGCCTGAACCTAAACGGCTTGGGAAAAATACTGCGGAAAACAAAAAACGGCATAGTTCTTGTTGACGAAGCGTATATTGAATACTCCAGCAAAAAGAGCGCAGTTTCCCTGCTGAAAAAATACGGCAATCTTGCAATCACCAAGACCTTTTCCAAAGCCTTCGGCCTTGCCGGGCTAAGGGCAGGGTATTTGATGGCTGACGATGAAATAATTTCAATTCTCAAAAGAGCCCAATCGCCCTACTCAGTTAACACTTTTGCAAAAATCGGGGTTGAGGCGGCCCTTAATGACAAGCCGCATATGAAAAATTACCTGAAAGAAGTGGCACAAAATAAGAAACAGTTGGAAAAATTCCTTGCAAATAACAAAATTGATTTTGTGAAGAGCGACTCTAACTTCATGCTTGTGGAGCTAGATTCTTCAAAACAACTCTTCATGCGGCAACTCAAGGAAAACAACATATTGGTTAGGGACATAAGCAAGTATCCAATGCTGGGCGGAAAATTGAGGTTCACCATTGGCGACACTGCAAAAAATGAAATGCTCATCAAAGCACTGGAGAAAATCCTTGATAACCCTGTGTTGATATTTGACATGGACGGAACCCTGGTTGACACAACCAAAAGCTATGATGCCTCCATTAAGAAAACATTTGAGGCCATTTCTGGCAAAAGAATTACAGTTGGCGAAATAAATTATTTCAGGAACAAATACGCAATAAACAATGACTGGGAACTCACACGAGAACTGCTTAAAAAAAGCGGGAAAAACGTATCCATTCAAAATGTAGCCAAGAAGTTCCAATCTTATTATGCCGGGAAAAACTTCTCCGGGTTAATTTTAAAAGAAAAATTAATGCTGCCACAAGAAAAACTAAAATCTTTGGCCGAAAAATATTCACTGGCAATATTTACCGGGCGCCCAGCGAACGAGGCAGAATTTGCGCTAAAGCGGTTTGGAATTAAGGGATATTTTTCTGAAATAGTCACTGGAAATGATGTTCCGCGCAATAAAGGAAAACCCGGCCCTTTTGGGCTAAACCTCATTAAAAAAAGGTTTATGTCCAGAAAGTATATTTACTTTGGCGATACAACTGCTGATGTGATAGCCGCAAAAAGGGCTAAAACCTCTTCAGTGGCTATTTTGCCAAAAAACGATTCAGGGCCCATGAAAAAACTTTTCGTGAAAGCAGGGGCGAAAAAAATACTAAAAAATATTGGAGAACTGCACAAAGTGGTAAAATGAGAAAAACAAAAATCGCAAGGGAAACAAAAGAGACAGATATTTGCGTTGAATTGAATATTGACGGGGAAGGCAAAGCCAAAGCCGACACGGAAATAGGGTTTTTCAGCCACATGATTGAAACTTTCGCAAAAACCGGCTTATTTGACATTAAGCTTGATGCGAAGGGCGATATGAAAGTTGACCAGCACCACACGGTTGAAGATGCAGGAATAGTTCTCGGCCAAGCTTTTGCAAAGGCGCTTGGAGACAAAAAAGGCACCAATAGGGCGGGTTTTTTTGTTTATCCTATGGATGAAGCACTCGCTGTTGTAGCTGTAGACTTAAGTGGCAGGGCTTTCTTGCAGTATGACGCAAAATTCAAGCGCCGATTCTGCGGCGACTTTGATACCGACTTGCTGGAGGATTTTCTGCAAGGTTTTGCAACAAACCTGAAGGCCAACATAGTTGTAAGAATGCCTTTTGGCAGAAGTGACCACCACAAGATTGAATCAATTTTCAAGGCTCTTGGAAAAGCAATGAAAATGGCGTGTTCAAAGGACAGGAGAATGCTAAATGACATTCCTAGCACAAAAGGAACGCTCTGAGGCGGTTTGTATTGATAGCAATAATCGATTATGGGTCAGGGAATGTCAGGAGCGTCAAAAATACTCTTGATTTTTTGGGCGTTGAATCAAAGATAACCTCAAAACCGGAAGAGATAGATGCAGCAGGCAAAATAATTTTTCCCGGCGTAGGCGCTTTTGGCTATGCAATGGAGCAATTAAGAAAAAGAAAACTCGAAGAGCCTATAAAAAATGCCATAGCAAACAAAAAACCATTTCTCGGGATATGCCTGGGCCAGCAGTTGCTTTTTGAAGAGAGCGAAGAAAGCCCCGGAGTAAAAGGCCTCGGAGTTTTCAAGGGAAAAGTTAAAAAATTTGTAAAAGGAAAGACGCCCCAAATAGGCTGGAACGAAATAATCCCCGCAAAAAAGAACGATTTTGAAAATGGCTACATGTATTTCGTAAACTCTTATTACGTTGTCCCTGAAGATAAAGGCCTAATTGCTGCAAAGACATCTTATGAAGGGCAGGAGTTTGCCAGCGCAATCGAAAAGGATAATGTCATCGCAGTCCAGTTTCATGCCGAGAAGAGCGGAGATTTTGGTCTTAATTTTTTGCGCAGGTGGCTAAATGCTCGCTAAACGAATAATTCCGTGTTTAGATGTCAAAGATAATCAAGTGGTTAAAGGGACAAATTTTATTGACCTCAAAGATGCAGGTGACCCGGTGGATTTAGGGAAAAAATACTCGGATGAAGGCGCGGACGAACTTGTTTTTCTGGATATAACCGCCTCCCACGAGAACCGAAAAACGGTTGTTGAAATGGTAAGGCGAGTATCAAAAAATGTCTTCATACCTTTTACAGTTGGCGGCGGGATTAATAGTTTGGATGACATTGAAATGATACTCAAGGCCGGTGCTGACAAAGTTTCAATAAACACTGCCGCAGTCAAAAACCCAAATCTCATTAGTAAAGCCGCTGAGCGGTTCGGCAGTCAGTGTGTGGTTGTGGCCATTGATGCAAAGAAAATGTCTGAAGGAAAATGGGAAGTTTTCGTGAAAGGTGGAAGGGAAGCAACGGGTTTAGATGCCGTTAAATGGGCTGAAAAGGTTGAAAAACTTGGCGCAGGGGAGATACTATTAACGTCAATGGACGCAGACGGAACCGAGAAAGGATACGATGTCCAGTTGACTAAAAAAATAGCAGAAGCGGTAAATATGCCAGTTATTGCTTCTGGCGGGGCAGGAGACCTTGAAAGCATCGTGAACGTTTTCAAGAATGGAAAGGCGGACGCAGCGCTGGCGGCATCGATATTCCATTATGGCAAGTACACTATAAAACAGGTTAAGGATTACATGAGAAAGCAAGGGATAGTGGTCCGGGAATGATTATACCAAGCATTGATTTGATGAAAGGAAAAGCCGTGCAGCTTAGGCAAGGGAAGGAAAAGGTGCTGGAGAGAGAAAATGTCCTTGAACTTGCAAAAGAATTCCGAAAATACGGGGAAATTGCGGTCATAGACCTAGATGCCGCTTTTGGAAAAGGCGACAATTTAGGCATTATCAAGCAGATATGCAGAATTGCCGACTGCCGGGTTGGCGGCGGAATCAGGACTGTTGAAAAAGCAAAGGAAATCCTGAGAGCTGGGGCAAACAAAGTAATCATAGGCACAAAAGCCAGCCCAGAATTCCTCGAAGAACTCCCCGCGGAAAAAGTCATAGTTGCAATAGATTCGAAAGATGGAAAGGTTGTAACAAAAGGGTGGACTGAAAAAACCGCTAAAACTCCGTTGCAGGTCATCAGCGAACTCGAACCGTATTGCTCTGAATTCCTATATACAAACGTTAACCGTGAAGGGATGCTTGAAGGGATAAACAAGGATGAAATAAAAAAACTCAGAGAGGCGACAAAAAACAAGTTTACGGTGGCCGGAGGAATCACAACAATAGAAGAAATAAAACTGCTTGAATCACTGGGCGCCAATTCGCAGCTTGGAATGTCCATTTATACTGACAAAATCAATTTAGCCGAAGCTTTTACCGGCGTTTTGGACTTTGGCAAAATGAACGGGCCAATGCCTACTGTCGTCCAAGAGGAAAACGGCCAAGTGCTGATGGTCGGATTCTCGGATAAAGCTTCAGTCCTAAAAACTTTTTCCACCGGCAAGGCGACTTATTATAGCCGGTCTAAAAAAGATTTGTGGACAAAGGGAGAGACCTCCGGCAATTTCCAAGAATTGGTGAAAGCACGTTTTGACTGCGACCGTGACGCTTTGCTTTATACTGTAAAACAAACCAACGTTGCCTGCCATACAGGAAAATACTCATGCTTTGGGGAAAAAGAATTCTCAATCGATGAAATATACCAAATGATTGTTGAGAGGGTGGAGAATCCGAGCAAAGAATCTTATACCTCCAAAATTTCGCAAAAAGAAGAATCCATAAAGAAAAAAATTGCCGAGGAATCAAAGGAAATAATCAATTATAAGGATAGGGAAAATCTGATTTGGGAAGCCGCGGACATAGTTTATTTCATAATGGTTTTGCTCGCAAAGAACAAGGTTTCATTGAACGAAGTAAGAAATGAACTCTGGGGAAGAAAAAAATGAAATACCTCAAAAAACCGGCAAAACAAAGCGAACTGCAACAGAAACAGCTGATTGAAACAGTAAGGAAAATACTGTCCGATGTAAAAAAGAACGGGGATAAAGCTGTTGCCGCTTACTCAAAAAAATTCGATGGCATAGGCCCCAAGAATTTTGAGGTTGGCCGAAAAGAAACAGAAGATGCTTATGCAAAGGTCGATGAACAAACCGTAATTGTCTTCAAACAAGCAGCCTCAAACATAAAGAAATTTGCCGAAGAGCAACTTGCGCAATTCAAGGATTTTGAATACAATATTGCCGAAGGCGTGGCTATTGGCCAGAGAATTGTTCCATTAGAAAGAGTTGGCTGCTATGTTCCAGGAGGGCGCTATCCATTACCTTCAACAGCGTTGATGTGCGTTATTCCCGCAAAAGTTGCAAAAGTCAAAGAAGTCATTGTGTGCTCGCCAAAAATTAGGCCAGAAGTTATTGTGGCAGCAGATATTGCAGGTGCGGACAGGATATTCAAAATTGGCGGTGTTCAGGCTATTGGCGCAATGGCTTACGGAACAAAGACAGTTCCAAAAGTGGACAAAATAGTGGGGCCGGGCAACAGCTTTGTCGCAGCGGCAAAAAAGGAAGTCTACGGCGAAGTCGGGATAGACTTTATTGCCGGGCCGAGCGAAGTTCTTGTCATAGCGGATGAAAAAGCAAATCCAGCCTACGTTGCGGCCGACCTTTTGGCGCAGGCGGAACACGACCCAAGTGCAAAGCCAGGCTTAATAGTTACTTCAAAGGAAATGGCAAGTCGAATCATGGAAGAGGTCAAAATTCAACTGAAAAAATTGGCAACAAAAGAAATAGCTGGCAAGGCCATGAAAAATGGCGCAATAATACTGGCTGAAAACTCGGATGAAGCAGCAAACATTGCAAACGAAATGGCTCCCGAACACTTGGAATTGCAAATTGAAAATCCAGATGAAATAATTCCCAAACTCAAAAATTATGGCTCCCTGTTCATAGGTGAATATTCGGCAGAAGTTTTCGGAGATTATTGCAGTGGAACAAACCACACATTGCCTACAAACGGGGCGGCCAGATATGCCGGCGGCCTTTCGGTAAAGGACTTCGTGAAAATGTTAACTTGGCAAAAAATAACAAAAGAAGGGTCAGGGGAAATGGTGCGAATTGCTTCCAAATTGGCCGAAGTTGAAGGCCTTGCTGCGCACAAAAACGCGGCAGAAATTAGGAAATGAACTTTGTGTTATACAAAACTTTTTACCTATGCCGATTAGCAAACCTTGAGTTTGCCTGAACGGCAAACGAAACATGCAACGAACCGTGCCAGCGTAGTTGATGAGGCTTTCCGGGTACTCGAACAAAGCACCCTCCTTGCACTCATTCATGAGCGCAAGCTCTGCTTTGCGCATCTCCAAAAAGCGCAAATCAACCAAAATGGTGCCTTGACGCACCAGTCTGCCATTTATAGACTTCCAATCTCTCTTCATTTGAAAATCCCTGCTCCTCCCCCAAGGAAAGAGCAGGATTTTCACCTTCTTAAAATCAGCTAGTTATGCAACACAGCAGATTTCTACAGAGCAAAGTTAGCGTTAAATGCCTTATCTGCCAAGAATATTTCTGGTTGCGCATGCCTTCGAAACTACTCCATCTGGCCTACAAATCGTTTCCGGTTCAGTCTGAAGCCGCGCCGCAGCAATTCTATTCAAAAATTAATTTTGAAAACAGCTTTCTTCTCGAAACATCCATGCAAAGCAAAAAAATCGGCAGGTATTCGGTCTTTGGTGCGAATCCGTCAGTTGTATTTGTCTCGCGTATGGCCGGCAGATACTCAATCAATGGCAAAAAGTCCAACGGCGATGCACTCCACGCTCTCAAGAACCTTGTGGATGGACACAAACTCAAATCTTCCCGAAAAAACTTCTTTCTCCCAGGATTCTATGGATATTTTTCCTACGATCTCAACGCATCATTTGAAAGAATTCCGCGTGGGCAGAAGGATATTCTTGCTGTTCCGGAAATTTATTTCATGTTCTTCCCAGTGATTGCTGTTTTTGACATAGAGAAAAACAAAATTGAAATATTTGCGGCGGCGCAAACCAAAAAGTCCGCAGAAAAACTCGTGCCACAGTTTGCAAAGAGACTTTTTTCTGGAAAGTCGCCTCTACGGACAAAACAAAATCCAGCGCGCGCAATTTCAACAAAAATTTCATCGAACTTTTCAAAGTCAAACTTCATCAGGGCGGTGAAAAAAACAAAGGAGTACATATTTGCGGGGGATATTTTCCAAGCAAACATCTCGCAGATGCTAAGTGTCAAACTCAATTGTGCACCATTCGAACTATACAATCGCCTGATGGTCGCAAACCCTGCGCCGTTCAGCGCATTCCTAAATCTCAGGGGGTTTCAGATAATCTCAAGTTCGCCAGAGCTGCTTCTCAAAATCGACGGCAGGAAAATTTCAACGCGTCCGATTGCAGGGACAAGGCCACGGGGAAAAACAGTTGTGCAGGATAAAATGCTTGAGCACGAATTGCGAAAAAGCGAGAAGGAACTCGCAGAACATTCAATGCTAGTAGATCTTGAACGCAACGATCTCGGAAAGATCTCTGCACCCGGCAGCGTAAAGATAAATGAACTCTTCACAATCGAGCGTTATGCCCGCGTGATGCATCTTGTTTCCGAAATTTCAGGAACCCTCGCCAAAGGGAAGGGCTCATTTGATGCAATCCGTGCACTTTTTCCCGGTGGCACAATAACCGGCTGCCCAAAAGTTCGCTCGATGGAAATAATCCGCGAACTCGAGCCGACAAAGCGCGGCCCATACACCGGGTCAATCGGCTATATCGGCATCGATGGAAATGTGGAACTAAACATTGCAATCCGCACAATGGTCTCCAAGGTCGGGAGAGTTTTTTTCTCTGCAGGCGCAGGGATAGTTGCAGATTCTGTTCCGCAAAAGGAATTCACTGAGACAATGCACAAGGCGCGTGCGATGATTGATGCGCTCAACTTAGTTCATAAACCACGTGGAGGTGTCGCAAAATGAGCACTAAGCGCGTGCTTCTGATTGACAACTACGATTCTTTCACCTACAACCTCGCGCAGGCTTTATCAAAGCTTGGTGCAGAAGTTCAGGTTTTTCGAAATGACCAAATCAGTGCAAAGCAGGCGCTTGCACTTGCTCCTTCCCATGTTGTAATTTCTCCCGGGCCATGCACTCCTAAGGAGGCGGGCGTTTCGAACGATCTGATAAAATCCTTCGCAGGTGTTTCTCCTCTGTTGGGAGTTTGCCTCGGCCATCAGTGCATCGGCTCTGCATTCGGAGCAAAAGTTGAGAGGGCGCCCTATCCGGTTCACGGAAAAACATCTATTGTGTACCACGACGGAAAGACAATTTTCAGGGGAATTAAATCCCCATTCGAGGCGATGCGCTACCACTCGCTTATAGTAAATCCGAAAACGCTTCCGGATTTTATCGAAATTTCGGCATTGGGCAGAGAAGGGCTTTTAATGGGTTTACGGCATAATGATTACGAAATCGAAGGAGTGCAGTTCCATCCAGAATCATTCAGGACAGAATTCGGAGAACAGATACTTCGCAATTTCCTTCGCCTCTGAAAAGGTGATTTACTTTGAAAACAATTGTTGGCCTTGATGGGAAAATCGTCTCGAAAAGAGATGCCAAAGCGCTAATTGATTTGCATGTCCATTTCTTTGGCTATGGCGTGTTCACCACACTACGCAGCTACAACGGCACGCTCTTTCGGCTGCGCGAGCACACATCACGCATAATGGAGTCAGCAAAAATCGCGGGAATAAAGCATAAATACCGCGGGAGAGAAATCGAATATTTATCCCAGAAGGTTTTTGATAACTCGTCCATGAAAGATGCGCTTGTTCGCATAATTCTCTCATCAGGATTAAAGTCTGCTCCGGCTCGCCTTTTTGTTTTTACCGACCAGCTTCCAAAATCAGACAGGCAGAATCACTCGCAGGGTGCAGGAGCAATAACTGTCAGCGCGGAGCGTTTCATGCCAAAGGCAAAGACGCTTTCATACTTTACTGACTTACATTCCCACAGGCTTGCTGTTGAGGCAGACTGTGCCGAGGCAATACTTCTGGATCGCGATGGAAACGCAACGGAGGGCTCACGCAGCAATATCTTTCTTGTAAAGAACAATGAGATAATAACTCCGAAGGACGGGATTTTGCAAGGAGTCACGCGCAGGGATGTAATAGGCCTTGCAGCATCCGAGTTCAACCTCTCAGAGCGTGCGGTAGCTAAAGAAGAGCTTTTCGGCGCGGATGAGATATTTATCACAAGTTCGATTCGCGGTATAATTCCGATTGTGATGGTAGATGGGGAAAAAATCGGCACCGGAAAGCTTGGGCCAGTCACATCCAGAATACGCAAGAAATTTTCGGAAATGATAGAGCATGAAACCAAAAAGTGAATGGGTTTTTCCGAGCGGGAAATTTGTTTCATTCTCGCGGCCTGTTATTATGGGAGTTATCAATGTTACTCCCGATTCATTCAGCGATGGAGGTAAGTTCCTCTCAGCTGCAGATGCAATAGTGCAGGCCCGCAAATTAATCTCCGAAGGTGCGCATATAATAGATGTCGGAGGAGAATCATCAAGGCCAGGAGCAGAGCCTGTGAGTGCAGAAGAAGAACTCTCCCGCGTTCTGCCGATTGTGCGCGCGCTCAAAAAACTCCCTATAGTAATTTCCGTAGACACACGAAAATCGCAAGTTGCTCTTGCTGTCCTAAAGGAAGGCGCCGATATCATAAACGATATCACTGGATTTCGCGACCCGAAGATGATTTCTGTGGTGAAGAAATTCGGTGCGGGGGCTGTTGTAATGCACATGCAGGGGACTCCGCAGGATATGCAGAAAGTGCCTTTCTACAAAGACGTTGTCTTCGAAGTCAAAGATTTTCTTTCCGCCCGTGTAAAGGCCATTCAGGGAGCCGGAGTTAGAAAGATTGCAATCGATCCGGGAATAGGATTTGGAAAAACATTCGAGCACAATCTCGCCCTGCTTGGCTCGCTGCATGAATTCAAATCCATCGGAGTTCCGATCTGCATCGGAGTTTCGCGCAAATCATTCATAGGCAAAATCACCGGTGAGGATGCATCCGGCCGGCTCGAAGGTACAATTGCCTCAAATGTACTTGCACTCTCTTCGGGTGCTGGAATTTTCCGTGTGCACGATGTTGCGCAGAACAAAAAGGCGCTTGATGTTGCATATGCAGTCATTTCCGGGCGCAGCGGATGTGGTGGCGATTGTCTGGTTATCACAGGGCTAAAATGCAGGGCAAATGCAGGGGTAACTGCGGCCGAGAGGCGCAAAAAGCAGCCGTTATCGATCGATGCCGAACTGTTTTGTGATTTGCAAAAGGTCGCAGAGACTGGGGAGGTTTCAGATACTGCAGATTACTCAGATGTTTGCGCGCAGATAAAATCCGTTGCAGAGTCAGAGGAGTTCGAACTGCTCGAACAAATGGCAAAGCGCATTATAGATTCGCTCAAAGAAAAATTCTCTGTGCAGAGAGTGCGCGTGCGCATAGGTAAAGATGCGGTAGCGAAACGGAAGGGTGCAAAATTTCTGGGAGTTGAATTAATTGAGTGAACAGGTGTTCATTGCTATAGGATCTAATGTCGGCGAGCGGGAAAAAAACCTCTTTACTGCAATCGAAATGCTTTCAGAAAAATGCGCCGTGCTGCAAAAATCCAAAATTTACGAAACAGAACCGGTCGGTTTTAGGGATCAACCGCTTTTTCTCAACCAGTGCATTGAGTGCACAACCAATTTGGCGCCCTCCGATCTGCTATCATTTCTCAAATCAATCGAGCAGCGGATAGGCCGAACAAAAACATTTCGTAATGGTCCGCGCGAAATAGACCTAGACATCATTTTCTATGGCGAGAAAATTATGGAACTGCAAGGGCTTGCCATTCCGCACCCGCGCATGCAGAGCCGCGCATTTGTTCTTGCTCCTCTCTCAGAACTCGCGCCGGACTTTGTTCACCCTGTTTTGAAAAAAACTATCTCGCAGCTGCTTGCCGCTCTTCCATCGGCGGATAAATCCTCAGTTCTAGCGATGTGGTGAATGGTTTAAATTGCTTCTTGGGCAGTATTGGGTACTGAAGGTGTTTGATTTATGGCTGGAAACGAGGAAAAGCTCATAGCAGAACTTCTCAAATCAATCGGCGAGGACCCGAAGCGCGAGGGCCTGCGTAAGACTCCGGAACGCTTTCTCAAAACATGGACGAAGATAAATTCCGGCTACGGTATGAAGCTTGAAGAGGTTGTAAACGATGCTCTCTATGAGGCTGAAGACAGCAATATGGTGATTGTAAAGGACATTGATTTCTACTCGACTTGCGAGCACCATCTTCTGCCGTTCTTTGGCAAGGTCCATGTCGGATATATTCCGGATAAAAAGATTATTGGGATTAGCAAGATTCCTCGAATAGTCGATATATACGCCCGAAGGCTGCAGGTTCAGGAGCGGCTTTGCGGGCAGGTCGCAAGCGCGATAAATAAAGTTCTAAAACCAAAAGGAGTTGCAGTTGTTATGGAAGCTGCGCATGCCTGCATGGTTGTTCGCGGAGTGCAGAAAGCAAATTCTAGCACAATGACCTCTACAATGCTAGGGTCATTCCGATCAAGGCCGGAGACAAGGCAGGAATTTCTCTCACTGATAAAATGAACTGCTTGTGGCAGTGGCCTCCCTGATTTTCGTTTCTGTGGTGACTTTAATTGCCGTTGCGCTTCCGTTTGCCTCCCGCAGCTGGCTCTCGCCGGGCCAATTCAACCCTGTCTTTGAATCTGGCCTGAGGATAATTTTTGCGAGCATTGTCGCGTTCGCTCTCGCGGACCTGAATGACGCGCTTGTGTTCTCGAGGCTCAAGGAGCGCCTCAGGGGAAAAATGCTCTGGCTGCGAAGCAACATCAGCAATTTCATCGGGCAGTCGATTGACACGTTCGCGTTCATGTTCCTCGCGTTCTTCAATTTTTTCGGCCTTGTTAAAGGCTATGACGCGGGCTACGTGGTCGCGCTTTCGCTCCCGTACCTTTCGCTCAAGCTCGCGCTTTCGGTCATCAACACGCCTTTTGTTTATGCCGGAGTGAAGTGGCTCAGGGGCGGGAAGGCCGAGGCAAAATAATCGCATTCAGCGCGGGAAAACCCTTTTATTCTGCTTGGCCATGAATATTGGCATGTTTGAAAATTTTTTCCGGTCAATCTCGCGCGGCTGGAGGCTGTTCAAGCTCTCCGCAAAGATAATTCTTGAGGACAAGAAGCTCATTGTTTTCCCGCTTCTCTCGGGCATTTTTTCGGTGCTGCTCCTCATCGGCATGATTGCCCCATTCATCATAGTTGGCCTGGTTTCAACCGCTTCGGAGGGCGCAGGAAACCTGCTCATATGGCCCCTGCTTTTCGTTTACTACTTTGCAACCGCTTTCCTTTCAATCTTCTTCAACGTCGCGCTTGTCCATTCGCTGAAATCCAAGCTTGAGGGCAAGGACTCTTCAGTCGGCCAGTCGCTCGGCTTCGCGGTTTCAAGGTTCCTTGTAATCGCCGAATGGGCGGTTATCTCCGCAATTGTGGGAATAATCCTGCGCGCAATCGAGCGCGCCTCGGGAAGGAACATTATCGGGAGGCTCATTGCATCCCTCATTGCCGGCATCCTCGGCGCGGCGTGGTCAATCCTTACTTTCTTTGTCATTCCGGTTCTCGTTTATGAAAACCTCGGCGTTGTGGCAACGCTCAGGAAAAGCGCTGAAACGTTCAGGAACACGTGGGGCGAGGTTGTGGGCGCGGGCGTCGGTTCGGGCTTTGTTTTCACCCTGATATTCCTGCTCTGGTTCGTAATATTCATTGTCTTTACTGTGGTTCTCGCGGCGGTTTTCCCTTTGGGAATTATCCTTTCAATCCTCATTTTCTTTGCCGGCACAATGCTTATCCTGCTGCTCTCAAGGGCCGTTGCCAGCGTGACAACGGCGCTCCTTTACATTTATGCGAGCAAGCAGGTTGTGCTCCCCGGCTTTACGGATGATGAGCTGAAATTCATGTTCGGCCAAGCGAAGCCCAAGCAGCCGGGGATTTTCTGAGCGATTAAATAGCCTTTTAAACCGCTTTCATTCCAATTTGTTGGTTCAGTGATTGTATGAGCAAACGCAGCAAGGACACTTCGCGCTTCAAGAAGACCAAATCCAGGCAGCGCTGGAAATGGGTGAAGAAGCTCATGCGCAGGGGCAAGCGCAAGAAGCGGTACCTGAGGAAGAGGGCTAAGCAGTA
>CAYJRH010000023.1:3528-16008 GCA_964372565.1 uncultured archaeon | reverse complement strand
TTCAACGATGCAAAGTTTTAGCTGCCAACCCGGAAAGCAATGCGGAAGATTTCCTAATAGACATGGACTTTATGCCGACGGAGGTTATTACACTAACAACTTTGCCAATAGCATGTGGTACGAGTACAGGTGAAACGGGAAAAAGGTGATTGGAGCATGAACGGAAAAAAAGTTTTGGCGGCAGGGAGTCTGCTGGTTGCGGCGGCTTTCCTCGCGGGATGCGCACAGATAGCATACCCGCCGGCGGAAGAGACAGTAACACAGGTGAACCCCCCGGCGGAAAAGGCTCCGGCGGCGCCAATATGCGTTGACTCGGACAACGGGAAAAACGCGGGCACAGCAGGCTTTGTGGCGGGCCAGTGCGCGGACTGCCCGGCAGGCACAATCGGCGGGAATGAGGATGCGTGCACGCAGGACAACGCGGTAATGGAGTTCTACTGCACACCTTCAGGATGGGCGCGGGAAATCATCCAATGCGCGAACGGATGCGAAGCGGGAAAGTGCAAGTAATATGGTCAATCAGGCATTGCGGCAAAGAAGCCTGCATGACACCTTTTGCGGGAAAGCAGGCATTCATAATGAGCAAAGCTTTTTCTATTCCGAATGGGCGAGCAGGAAGTAAAAATAAAACAACTCATCTGCGAGAAATGCTGGCAAAAATCCTATGCCACAACATCGTAGTGGCAATCCATGAAATGTATGAACTCGGGATAGAAGCAAACTTCAGGGTTTAAAAAGGGAGTAAGTTTAAATAATACAAAATCTTTCTTAAGAGTAATGGCTACAAGAGTTAATAGAAGGGGTGAAAGTATGATAGGAAATTCAAAATTCTTTATGGAAAATGACCTTACGCCTTATGCTGGAAAGTGGGTGGCAATTTTGAATGAAATAGTTATAGCCAGCAATAAAAACATTGACAAAACTTTAAATGATGCAAAAAGATTAGCTGGTGCGGAAAAATTTCTTATTGCAAAAATTCCGGAAAAAAACCAAGTGCTGATTCTGTAAAAGCGTGAGTTTTTTGGCAAGCGAATTCCCTTTTCAAAGAATTACAGGAGGTGGAAGTCCTGCCCCCTTTATATCGGCGACTTTTATATCAGAAAAAGATAGACAACCAGTAAACTGCTTAGTTGATTCTGGGGCGGACTTAACGACTTTGCCTCGAAGTATTGGAGAATCATTAGGGATAGACTTTAGTAAAAGTGCAGATGCAGAATTGGCTGAGCGATGGAATAATGTTGACAGAGGCAACCACGAACAAGTCACAATTTTGGTGAAGGAAATAATGGCAAAAAAGGTATCTATTAAAACAAGGTTTTTTTGCGCTTGCAACTCCGCTACAGAAGGGTGGTACTTTCCAGTCACTATTGAAATTGCGGGGAAAAGTTTTCCTATAATGGTTTTATGGTCATCAATTCCATCTACTCCACTAATCGGCAGGTTGGGTGTTTTTGATAATATTGAAGAGTTAACTTTCAAAAAGAACCAAAACATAATATTCAAATTTTAAAAATGCGCGCCTGTTGTCTTTTTTCTGCCCCTAAATTATCCTTTTAAGAGCAAAGCCTCGTTGCTCGGCTGGTATAAATACTAGTTATACTAAGTATTACCTGAGGTTATACTTTATGGTTGAGTTCAGGGTGAAGGTGGGGCCCAAGGGGCAGATTCTGATACCTAAGGCACTTAGGGATGAATATGGGATAGAACCGAGGGGGATGGCGGTTCTAAGGGAAGGTGACGGAGCAATCACTGTTTCAAGGCCTAAAGCCGGGGCAGTTGAGGGTTTCAGGAGAATCGCCAATTCCGTGAAGAAGTTCAAGTACGACCCGGACCATGATTACTATGGTGAAATGGTAATGGAAAGAATGAAAAGGGCAGGCATCAAATGACGGTATATGTTGACACCAATGTTTTTATCCATGCTGCACTGGACCGGAATGAAAAAGGCGAAATGGCACGGAAATTGCTTGCGTTGGTGGAGGGCGGCATGGTTGATGCTGCAACCAGCGCCATCACCTTCAGTGAACTTGTCTTCATATCCTTGAAGAACACAGACGTGGAAAAGTCTGCGGAAAACGGCGGGCATTTCCTGTCTTTGGGCGGGCTATTTATCGCAAATCTTGACCGGCCGATATGTAGGCTCGCCTTGGAAGCAATTAGGGACAAAGGCCTGCAGCCGAATGATGCCATCCATTATGCGACAATGAAACTGCTTGACATAACAGAAATAATCACAGAAGACAATGAGTTCAGGAAGGCGAAGGACGTCAAAAAATATTCTATTGGCGAATACCTGAAGATGGCTGGCGTGCAAGGATGATTGTCCGCAAGGCCAATTAAGTAATGGTTAATATATTACTTTGGCTTTACAATATGTTTAAAGGGGCGAATTAACCCCATTACTGTAAGCGGTGTAATGCTAATGGGCCTTTCGGAGCGGATTGGCGGTTTCTATGCCAAAATCGAGGAGGGTTTCTATGGGTTCATGGATTCCCTTGCCGACAAGGGCATCCCTGTTTATTCGGTAATCGACCCTGTTGAGGAAAGGGGGCTTCCGTTCCTGCCTATTGCCGCTGCGGCGCTTCTCTTCATTGTTTTCCTCGGCTACGGCCTGGTTTTCCTTTCCAGCCCTTCAACAGAAGTGAGGCTCTCGATTACGGACAAAACAGGCGAGCCGCTCGGCGGCGTGACGCTGAAGGCGCTTGACAGTTCGGGGAAGGAAATAAAGCTGGATTCGGATTTGTTCTCGGACTCCGCGCAATTCACTGTTCCGCTGGGCAAGGGCGGAAGGATTACGCTTCAGGCGTCCAAGCAGGGGTTCAAAACCGCGACTGCGAATGTCTACCTCTCCGCGGACATTGTTGACGCAGGCATCAGGCTGGAAAAGGACGTGAAGCTCCTTGAGGGGAGGCTCAGGCTTGTGGACAACGACACCGGAGACGCGGTTGAGGGCGCAAAAGTGGCCGCAAGGCTTGCGGACAACGCGAGCGCCGAGTGCATTGAAGGCGCTGACGGCACTTACACATGCCCCGGCGTCGGCGAAGGGGTGCCGACAAGGATCATTGTGAGCCAGCCAAACTATGAGGACAAGGAGCTTGAAACGAGATTCGCATCCGATTCCGTGAGCGAAGTGGGCCTCGTGCCGAAGGCTTCCGCCGCAAGCGGGAAAACCAGCATTGTTGTGCGCGCATTCGATGACGCGACAAAGAACAGGATAGGGAATTTTACGCTCAGGATTTATGACGCCAAAAGCAACGAGCTCATCAGCGAGGCGACGGAAACCGACAATGACGGCGAGCAGATTGAGAAAATCGCGAAGGGCACATCGGCAAGGATTGTGGTTGAAAAGAAGGATTACCTCATCTATGATTCATCCGCCGCGGGCGAGAACACGACCCTGCGCGAGGATGAAGTGATAAGGCAGGTTTTCCTCAAGGCGGGAACGAACACGCTCACAGTGGGCGTGGTTGACGCGGCAGGCACCCCTGTTTCGCAGGTGCAGGTGAACCTCTTCAGCGCTTCGGGGGAGATGCTCTCGCAGAAAAGCACTGCTTTGGCGGGAGAGGCCGTGTTCGAGGGGCTTGGCACCGCACAAATTTATTACGCGAGCGCGTGGGGCGACGGCTACCTGCCCGCGCGCGCCTCGGCGAACCTCGCGCAGCTGAACCGCGTTACGCTTGTCTACACGCGCGCTGTCGCAAACAACTCGGGCGCGCTCACGGTGTACACTGTCGATGAGAGGAACCTCGCGGTGAACGGCGCGACGCTGAATTTCTTTTTGGACGCCAACGGCGGCGTTGTTCCGCTCGGGCTGCCTCCGCAGGAAACCGATGTGACGGGCCAGTTCGAGATGCTTGCTCCCTTGAACGCGAACATAATCGTGAGGGCGGTGAAAGAGGGCCTCGAGGGCGAGGAGAGCGTGAAAATCCTGCAGACGTTCAGGAACGATGCTGTCGTGAAGCTGCTCCAGCCGAACTCGAATATATTGCTGAAGGTCCTGAATGACAGCGGAAAGGAGATGCAGGGCGGCACTGTAACGGTGTTCGGCGGGAAGGACGTCATACTTGAAGAGGGGTACAAGGCGGGCGGGGTTGTGTTCAATGCGGGCGCTTACGGGTATGTGAACGTGCGCTACAGCGGCGACGACGGCAAATCCTTTGAGGAGCAGGTGTATGTCAAGGATTTGAATTCTGTCAGCATCTCGCCGAAAGGCGCGAACTCCAACGGCACTACGCCCACAATCGAATTCATGGGTGTTTACTCTGTTGACGGCGTGAAGGCCGCGGGCATTTCGAAGGGCAATGATTATTTCCTGCAGTTCAGGGCGGTTTACCCTGAGGGAAGCGCAAGCAACGGCATGCACATAAGGCTGGGCAGCGACAGCGTCGCGTTCGCCGATTCGCAGGATGCGGGCATTTTGGGATACTCGGCGGTCGGCGCCGCTGCTTTCTACGGGAGGAGCTACAATTCGGTTCCAAAGCCGGGGTTCGAGGCGCAGGACTTCGAGAACTCTGGGGCCGAGGGCCGGTACAACAAATTCATCGAGCTTTACTTCACAACCGGCGGCGAGAAGGTTGTGAAGGTGCGCGTGAAGGCGAAGGAAACCTCCAAGGACGCGGAAACCGAGGTGCATTACCGCGCGTGGTCGATGGTTGCGGGCATGAAATACAGGAACCCGACCGACACTTCCTTGGGGCTGGAGGAATACGGCAATGGCAGGACGTCGCTTTACGCTGATACGCTCGCGGAGAAAGTGAAGATACTTGAAACGTCTTCGTCCTGCGCGAACGATTTGTGCGCTTCCTACAAGTTCGTGAGGAGCGACGGCTCCGAGTATTCAGTTGACAATTTCAGGGCGTCGCTCGGGGAACTTTACGCGCTTGAAGTCGGCCTTTCTCCGAGCGCCGCGAAGAAAGTGACGGTAAAGGCGTCAACCGCGAAGCTCAAGCCCAAAATCGGGTTCCAGGGCTACGGAGTCGACAATTTCTCCGAGTTCCCGGACACGAACAGCGCGGACACCTCGATAGAGGCCGAGAATGTTGTGCTCGATTCGAGGGAAGCGACAGGGGTGAGGCTTTACTTCAAGGCGCTTGATGTGGAGAACAGCAGCATAGTGCTCCAGCTCATTTCAGGCGAAACGATAATCAACGAGCAGTTCCGCTTCAGCGTTTACAGGGAGAAGAACATTTCGTTCAGGACAATCCCCGCGGCGCCTTCATACGGCCAGGATTTCGTGATGCTGCTGCAGGATGAGCAGAAGAACCCGATAGAAAACGCGCAAATCAGGCTGACGAAAGCGAACGGCGCGGAGCTGCTCACAATTACGGGGGATGGCTCATCGAAAAGGGGGGCGAACGGAAGGTACTCTGTCAAGAACTCGTTTGACGCCGGAACCGTGAAATATGAGGCGCGGGCCCCGAACTACAGGCTGCTGCAGGGCACGATTGAAATCACAAAAGCCGGGATAATGGAATTCAGCGCCCCCGAAACTTATATCCAGATTGCGAAGGGCAAGCAGGCATCGGACACGCAGCTGGAGCTGCGGAACAAGTCCAAGCAGCCCATTGACCAGCAGGTTTCGTTCGATGTCGAGCCCATTGGAACGCTGCCCGAGGGCTTTTCGATAAAAGTCACGCCGATTTCCACGCTGCAGGCGAACGCAAGCCAGAGGATTATGGTCACCGCGGAGTATTCTGGCCCGAAGGACACCGCGCACGGGGAGGCACGCATCACTGCGCGCGGAAGGACGCAGCAGGGATTCACCGTGAGCGCGGAAGCGAAGGTGATTGCGGATTACAACCCAACGATCCCCGCGGACTGCGTTGAGTTCAGCAAGAACGGCATCGTTGTTTACGTTGCTTCTGGAATGGATGACCGCTCGTTCTACGACCGGCAATACAACCGCACTTACGCGAACAGCGGCACCGGCACTGTGGACACGACAAACAGGCTGGGGCAAACCGACCCGAGCGCTTACTACAGGTACTCGGGGTTCGCCGCGGGCTCGCAGGAAACATTTACAGCAAAGCTCGGCCAGAAGGCGCAGTGCCAGGTCAACCTGGATTTGAAGCCCGAAGTCATTGTGCGCGGGCAGAAGGACGAGGGCATACAGGTTGATTCCGGCGCAATAAAGCTGTCGCCGCAGCTCTCGAGCGTGCAGGCAAACAGGACGGATACGCAGGAAATCTCGGTGAATGTCGCGAACAAAATGCTGAGGAACTACCCCGGCAAGCAGAGCTTCAAATATGATATTGTGTACAAAGGCGAGGGCTTCGAGAAGAGCCTGCCCGTTGAAGTCATTGTGTGGAACCCGCGCTACGCCCTGCAGGTGAGCAGGAACATCGAGCTTTATTTGGGGCCTGACCAGACAGGGAGGTACGGGGCGCAGGTGCCGCTCTTTGTGAGGAACATCGGCGAAGCGGACATCGAGAACGTGCAGTTCAGGGTATCGAGCGCCACGAGCGGAGGCAACGTGCAGATACAAGTCTTGCCGGATTTCCCGATACAGTTCCTGAAAAAGGGGAATTCCATTGACCCGCCGCAAACCCTTGTTGCCTCTGTCACAAGGAACGAGAAAACCACTCTTGTGGACCAGAAAGTCCTTGACATCACGGGAGTGATTGACGGCGCGACGTTCAGCTTCGGCCCGGTGAATGTCATTTCGCACATCTCCGCCGCGCAGTGCATAACCGCGGTTCCCTCAAACGTTTCCTTTGTTAGCACCCAATCGACCCAGGGGGCGCTCGAGCAGCTCATCACAATAAGGAACACGTGCGCCGAGGAGTCGCGCATACTCGGCGTTTCGCAGCCCGCGGGAATCGGCCTGAACAGGCTTTTCCTTTACCCGATGGACGCGTTCCTGGGGCCGGGGCAGGAAGCGCAGTTCGCGCTCAGGCTGGAGAAGAAGCAGGATTACTCCGGGCCTGTCCAGCCCATTTACGTGCACGCTTTCCTCCCGAGGAGCGGAACGCCGATTGATTCCAACCCCATAATCGCGGACATAAAGCTCGGGAAGAATGTCGCGAAAGGCACGGCGGCAACGGAAGAAATCACGATGGATGTGTGCGAAGGCGGCAAGAAAAATGTGCGGATGCCGCTCATTGCCTCTGGCAACAGCCCGCTCTGCGACACCTCATACTGCGATGCTGTCCAGCTCGCGAACTTCCTCGCGACAAGGATAGAGGGCAAGATAAGGGATGCGGAGAGGCAGGTGCAGAACAGGAGCGCGGAGATACAGAAAACGGATTGCTCGCAGTTCGATTTGGCGCGCGGCTTCTGCACCTTTGACGGGTTGGGAGTGAAGAACGAGACGTTCTACGTTTATCTGTCGCAGGATAACCTTTCGCCTGAGATACTGAACAAGGCGCTTGACGGAACGAACGGAACTTCGCGCAGCTTCAGGGCGCAATTCTTCCAGGGAACCTCCGGGGGCGAATACCTCGGGGGGTATTCAAAGCAGATTTTCCTGAACAACAACATAAGGGGCTGCGGGGCGTACGCAATCAAGCTCAACGGAACCGTTGCGGTGCAGGGCAACAGGATTGTGCCTGACCTGATGAACATTGTGGTTGACGTGGTTCATGATGCGAGCGACCCCGCGAAGCAGGCCACGGAGCAGTGTCTTGCGCGCATACAGAACGTGGGCAACTTCCTGCCGCGGGATGAAGGCCTGACAAAAAGCACTAAGTACAACACATGGATGGGGGTTGTGCAGGCGCAGGACCAGAGCCTAGAGCCGCTCGCGGCGGACGTGGCAAAAGGCCTCTTCGGGAGCGACCAGAGGTCTGTTACAGGGGATTTCTCCACAAACACGCTGCTGTTGAATTTAGGCAGCACTGAAGGCTACATAACAAGGCTTGAAATGGACAAAACCGCAAGCGATGGCCCCGTAAAGGTTAGGGCGCTTATCCGCGAGAGCCTTGATGCTGAGAACAAATTGCAAAAGGAAATCGCCGCGGAATCAGGGCAGGCGCTGAAGAACCTCAAGGATTTGGCCTTGAACGGGTGCATAGGCGAAGATGAATCCTACATGCTCATAAAGAGCGCGAAGGATTTGGGCAGGGCGAATATTGTCGTGAAGGACAAGCTCAACGTGCAGTACAACGCCGAAACCTGCCAGGAGTTCAGGGTAACTTCAAACCTCAAGCAGCAGATTAACCTAACAGCGCGCAAGGAAACGAATTTCGACGGGCTGAAGGACGAGCCGTATTTCAAGAAAAAGCCCGAAGGATTGAACGCAGCGGCTAAGGGAACCATCACTTCCATATCAACGGACAAGCTCGACCCGAAAACCAACACCTATGACGTGAACGTGCTCATCTGCGTGGAGGGCAATTCGCAGTTCGCCCAAACACAGGGCAAGAAGCTCGAGATACAGGGCAAGCCCGCGGAGGCCACTGGCAAGTCCGCGAAGATACAGAACGTGCCGATAGAGCTGCAGGTGTGCGGGATACATCCGCTCGCGTTCTTGGAGAAGAGCAAGACGCTGGCGCCTACAAAGAACAAGGACGATTATTACTACGCAACATTCGTGTGGAAGGGCGAGCCGGAAGCAATCAACTTCGCAGATTTGGTGAAGCTGGGCGACGTGGAGCAGAAGACGAAGACCGCGGAGAGCTTCATCAAGGACCCCAAAGGAACGAAGATTAAGGACACTTCGGAAGTCGTTGAGGCAAAGCGTAAAGCAGCGGGAATATATTTTGGGGTTTGCGGTGCGACCAGCGTAGTTACGTCTTTGGCGAGGCCTTTGGTCGGATGGGGCTTGGCGGTTGTGAACCTCTTTGCTGATTGCGGCATACCTTACACTGCGCTATTAGGGGAAACAAATGACACTGTGAAAAGCGTAATGGATTTCATGAATAACACATTTTTGGAGCCGCTGAAAAAAGGACTGGATGCGGTAACCAGCTTATTTTCGGTTCCGTTCAAGTTCATATTAAATGGGTTAGGCATAGGAAGCAATTCAGGGTTAGAACTGGCAAAGAATCTCCAGCCGGGTTCGCTAAATGAAAGCGGCACGGTTCTTACCGCCTTCGCTGACGAAGCCCTTATCAAAAATGCGATAGTTTCAATGCAGATTACTCTGGGAGGCAACCTGACCAACGATACATTATGGTCAACCAAATCGGCTTCCGACTTCGCAAAAAACGCTTCGCAAACAAGGCAGGTGGCCCAAAATGTGGCAGACCAGATGACTGAAAGAATCGGCAAGGATATGTTCGGGATTTCGTGGGAAGATGTCAAAAAAGAGCCTTTGGCTACGGCGGCATCTGACAGCCGTAAGGTCGCCCTAAGAAAGATGAATCAGAGGTTTGACCAGAAAGCCGAACAGGGGCTTTACAAGTATTTGACAGGCAGCACGGACTTTACTTTCAAAGAATTCGGAGTCACTAAAAGGGTGACTGTAGATGAGGCTGCAGAATATTTGTTCAAGAATTCTGTTCCAGAAATGCGAACAGAGCTTTTGAAGTCTCCAGAATTCCTTACGGCAGTCAGTGATGTGCGGGCTGGCAAATTTAAAATATCCGAAGGAATCGACCCGACGAAAGATGCGCTTGACAATGTGATTGATGCTTCGAAAGTCCGCACTGAGGCGATTGATGAACTCACCAAGAACCTGAACACGAAAAATGTGATTACTCAAGTTGGCGGAACAACTCCAATAGCGGACATGTCGATTGGCCCAACCTCGGCAGACGAGGCGGCAATAGAAGGGAAAATTGGAACCCAGTTAGACGCAATTAAAGCAAATATTAAGAAGCGGTGGGCAAGCATAAAAGGCATAGATTCCGGGGTTGTGGATAATGAAACCGTTAATGACATACTTGACAATACGTTGTCGGCGAAAAAATTCAATATTGAATATACGCCTGCAGGCGGCTTGGGGGGAGCCAGGCCAACCCCGAACACAATATACAAAGGCAGCATACCGGCATCGGAAATTGAAAGGGCAGCCATAAATGCGGAAGAACAATTTATCACTGCATTAAAGAGCGGGAAGATAGAAGCCCTTGACATCCAATTGAACAAGAAAATTGCAACTGCGACAGCGGATAAAGCAATGGAGCTTGGAAAAGGCGGCACGGATATTAGAGCCGCAAAACTTAGCATAGTCAAGCCGAAAACTTGGCTTCCATTGGCAAAGAATTTCCTTAAGGAAGGGCTATTTGGCGTACTTGCTAATTCAGCTGGAATGCTGGCTTACGACATCGCCCTGGAGAAGTTCTTAAGTAATGCTCAGGGGACCGCAAAAATTGTGAATAGAGAAATTCAAGATTCTGCGCAGGTCGCATTCCTCGGCCAGGCTTTCGCGCCGCTCGACCCAACTACTACGAGCATCCTCAAGTATAGGACTTACAGGATTACCGTAACAACGAACTCTTCAAGCGGCGCCAAGGAAATGAAAATCGGGTATGTCAGCAGCATACCGCCAGATGCCGATGCGAAGAAATGGGTGCTCAATGACTGCGTGAACCCGGGCTTCGATGAGGGCGCGAGCTCTGTGTTGCCGGGCCTCGTGCCTGAGGTGCAGAACGTGAACAAATTCCCCAAGCCGTTCCGGGAAAACAGCGAGCTGCAGCTCTACCATGTGAGGGGCGCGGAGAGCTACCTGAAGAAGCAGGCGAGCGGCGAAAGGTTCGGGGCGATGATTTCAAGCGCGGTCAAATCAGCCAGGGATGCTAACCCCTCATTCGAAACCTCGACAGGCCTCAACCTCGAGGCGCTTGTCACGAGCATCGGCGTTTACAAGAGCAATTTGGGAAGCGAACAGGACAACCCGCAGTTCAGGGGATTGTTCATGTTCGGGTGCGACAGGAAGACAACGCCGACGACAAGCGATGTTTCCAGCAACGCGTACTGCGCTGCGAAGAAGATTGTGCAGTTCAGCGGAACCGCGTGCAGCAGCACGCCAAAGGACACGGGATGCTACTTCACGGCTTATGAAAAGGACCCCGCGAACGAATCCGGCGGCAGGTTCAGGGTGGATGAGAAGGAGTTCAAGCAGATATACGAAGCATGGGATGGGTACAAGTGGATACCTCAAACACGGTAACCTGAAATGCCATGTTGAAAAACCTGATTCGGGCTTCCCTTTGCCCATGGCCCCCGCGTTATTCGCTTATCGGCGAAAGCACAAACCACATATTCTGGAAAAACGGAAAAAAAAGCCAAGAATTTGCTGATTTTTCAGAAAGATTTAAAAGACGTTCCGGCCATGCATAAACTGTGGTTGCCATGGCGCCTGCTGTTGACGTTGATTCGATAAGGGAACTTTCCGCAAGGGCGTCTACAGGGGCCGGAAAATACAGGAAAAGGTTTTTTGCGGAAAAAATCCGGCTTGGAAAAGAGCCTAGGATTACCGTTATACGGGGGTTTAGGGGCCTGGGAAAGACGACCGCGCTGCTGGGCATGGCCGGCAAAGACGCCATTTACTTTTCCATGGACCATGCAATGGTCGTGCCTTACAGGATCTATGATTTGGGCAAAGCGCTGATAGAGGCCGGTTACAGCACTTTGCTTATTGACGAGGCGCACAAATACCCGGCATGGGAAAGGGACATCAAGTCACTGTATGATGAGTTCAGGGAGGCGTCCTTCGTTGTTTCGGGAAGCGCCCCGTTGGCGTTCAACCCCGACAGGAGGTTCAGGACAATTGAGGCCGACCAGCTTTCATTGAGGGAGTTCGTGCACCTTTCAGGAAAGGAAATCGGCGCCTCGGAAAAATGGCGGACGCATGGCGATGCGCTGGAATTCATAGGCAAAAATCCCGGCGTGGAAAAGGAATACCACAACTACATGTCTGGCGGCGCGTCCCCGACATACTTCAGCGGCGAGGAAGACACACTTACTGGGGTTTACAACAGCATGGCAAAATCAATCCGCGAGGATGCGGTGCTGTTCGCAAAAATAGACGGCCAATACGTGCTTGGCATGGAAAAGGCCGTTAGCCTGCTCTCCTCCTCAAAGCTCGGCGAGTTCAGCGTGAACACGTTCTGTTCGGCGTTGGAACTCAAGAAGCACAAGACGTACGAAATCATAAGCCTCCTCGGGAAAATGAAGATTCTGAGGATGGTCCAGCCGCATTCGGAATCTTTTGCGCGCGCAAGGAAAGAACCCAAGCTCATGTTTTTCCACCCGATGTACAGGCAGGCTGCCGCGAAAATTACGGGCTCAAAGGCCGATGCGGGGGCGGTGCGCGAAGAGCTCGCGGTGTTCGCCCTCGCCCAACGGGGATACTCGGTTTTCACGGTAAAAGGCGAAAAGAAAAGCCCGGATTATGTCGCGACGAGAGGAAAAGAAAAGCTGCTGATAGAAGTGGGCGGGGAAAGCAAAAAAACAGCACAACTCAACGTGCGCGTCAAGGCGGCCGAAAAAATAATGCTCAAGGAAAAACAGTTCATCCCGCTGCTTACCTACTGAATCCGGCGGCAGGCTCAGGGTGGATGAGGAGGAGTTCAAGGAAATATACGGCGCTTGGGC
>CAYJRH010000023.1:0-3428 GCA_964372565.1 uncultured archaeon | reverse complement strand
GTGTGGCGCGCATCGTGACCGCGCGCCTTTCGCAGCGCACGGAGCGCTTTCCTCGCGGCAACTATTTTGATGCCCTGTGCCTCTGCTGACAAAATGTCTTTGTCCCCGGTAACGAGGAGCACGCACCTTGCAGCGAGCGCCGCGGCGAGCACATGGCGGTAGTTCAAATCCCTCAATTTCTGCAACGGAACCAGTTCCGCATAATCCTCCTTATGCACAACCTTTATTTCAGCAAGCTTGAGGGATTCGCCTGCAAGGCGCGCCTTTGCAGGAAACTTGCGCTCCAAAACTTCCAGAAGTTCGCCAATGACATCCTCTGAAGTCACGAGGATTGCGTCTTTCCTGATGCCGGCTTTCAGCAGTTCGTGCTCCAAGCCTTTGAAAACTATCCCGGACACGAGCACGTTCGCATCGAGGAATATCCTCTTCAATGCGGTTCACTTCCTTTTCCTGCGGACGGATTCAAGCTCTGCAAGGAGCTTTTTCTTTGTAATGCCCTTCGAGGCGGCTTCCCTTTGAAATGCGCCTGTTATTTCATCAAGCCGGAGTTCTGCCTTGCTGAGGACTATATATCCCCCCACACGCCTCATTACGACATAGTCATCCGGGGTTATGCCATCTTCCTCTCGGAGTTCCTGCGGGATTGTTATCTGCCCGCGGGAAGTCACCTTGCTCATGTAAACCATTCAAACCACCTGATAAGAAAATAAGAATATCATATTTAAATACTTTGCCGCACCGGCATCGAACCCTGCAAACCGTTAAATTAGCTTCGCCGCCGCTTCTTTCATGGAACTTGAATTCTCCCCCGGCAGGATAAAATTCGAAAGGGAACTCTCTTCGCTTGACAGGCTTGTGCTCCGCTTCGTGAAAATCCTTGGCAGGTGCGCCGTCGATTATGTGATTATTTCAGGTTACATCGCCATACTGTTCGGGAGGAGCAGGAACACCGAGGATGTGGACATGTTTATTGAAGAAATGCCATTTGAAAAATTCCGCGTTTTGTGGGATGAGCTTGATAAGGAAGGCTTTGAATGCATCAATGTATCAAGCGCCGAAAGCGCGTACAATGACTATCTGAAGGAAAAGCTCGCGCCGAGGTTTGCGGTCAAAGGGACGTTCGAGCCGAACTTTGAACTGAAATTCCCGAAAAGCAGGTACAACATTTATTCGCTCAGGCACAAGGTCGAAGTCCTTTTGAACGGTGAACGGCTCATGACTTCGGAAATGGAGCTCCAGATTGCCTTCAAGCTGAAGCTTGGCAGCGACAAGGACTTCGAGGACGCCCGCCACCTTTACCAAATATTTAAAGGACGTTTGAACAATAATCTCCTGTCGTCGCATGTCTCTGAACTTGGCGTGCAGAAGGAAGCGGAGAAGGTTTTATGGAAAAGGCGCTGAAACTCACGAAAAAGGACCTCAAGGAACTGGATGAGGAAATCAGGCGGAACAGGGAGCAGAGAATGCAGTTCGTTGACGCTTATGCGAAGTGGCTCAGGAAAACCCCGAACAAAGTGTGGAGCAGGCAGCACGCGGAATTCCTTGGCAAGTAAGCCGCTGTTCCTCAGCCGATTACCTTCACGCTGGAAACTTTCCTGAAACCGGCGTCAAATGTAGCAATGTTTGCCAAGCCATGCCTTTCTGCTATTGCAATAGAGGTACAGTCTGTGAAGCTGAGGGCGGTCTGGGATTGTGCGGAGAATTTTTCCCACGCCAGGTCGAATGATGCCTCGTCAACCCGAATCATGGCGGCGAGTTTTCTCACATCATCGCAAACTGACACTGTTTTTTGCAGGCTCTTTAGCCTTGCAAAAATGACAGTGGCGCACTCATCAAAGACATAATCGCTGATAATTGGGCTCCCGTGGCGGCCTGCGAGGATTTCACGCATAATAGTAGCAGCCTTTGCGTGGTTATAGTCCCTGACGTTGTAAAATGAAACGAGGAAACTGGTGTCAAGGAATATCATTCAGAGCCCCCGTAAAGCAGCTTATCAACTTCCCGGCTTGTGCTTTCGGTGCCCTTGCCCCAGTCAAATGGTTTCAGCTTTGGGGTGCGTTTGCCATTTCGTGCACCGGTTTTCCTCTGTTCCACCCATCTTAACATAGCATCGCTCAGCGCATCCCCAAGCCGCATCTTGCTCTCCACTGTTGCGGCCTTGAATTTCCTGAAAGCGGATTCCTCAACGCCCCTCACAGCCATGAATGTTTTTCCCATAGTATAACATGTTTAACAAGTTTATTTAAGCCTTTGCCTGGCAAAAATCACTATTTTATACTTCTTTGGCCCTCTAATCTCCTGATGCCAAACAGGTTCAGGGGGTTCTCCCGCGGCTTCACGCTCTTCACCGCGCTCATTGCGTTCATTCTGATAGTGCTTACAATGCTGCTCGTGCAGTCGATGGTTTCCACGGAGCGCAGCTACTCCGAAACGGTTTCGGACATCTCCAACCAGGAGGAGATGCAGGCGATTGCGGATCTGACGCGCGCGGACGCGCTGCAGGTGTTCAACTTCAGCATAAGGCAGAGCATCGAATCGTACACAACGTCCAAAAAAAGCGGATGCACCGCCAACTGCCTTCCTGAGGAGAAGTACATCCTTTTCCCCAGCTCGGTTTCAGATTGGGAGGGCATGCGCAAGGCATTTGTGAAGGACAGGTTCGGCGTGGGCGAGGGCGCCTCGAACAACCAGTTCGCGATTTTCGCGGCGCGCAGCTTGATCTCCATGCTGAGCAAGGCTTCGGACGCGCGCGGGTTCCACATAGAGATAAGGAACCCGGATGAGGCGGGAACCTCCCTGCTGCTCAAGGAAACCTTCCAGAAGCAGGACACCGGGTTTTTCGAGGTCATCGGGTGCGATGAAGGAAAGTATGCGGAATGCATCGGGACTTTTTACGTTACAATGGATTTGAGCCCCGCAAGGATAGAGGAAGAAAAATACGAGAAATTCCCGAGGGTCGTTGTTGAAAACACCCTTACAGGAAGGAAGCTGGATGAGCCCATCCTGCCGAGGGGAAGCTTCAGGATTTACGTTCCTTTGAGGCTCTTCAAGGCGCTTGCCGGGGCGAAGGCAATCGCGTGCGGGCCGGGCGGAGCGGGGGGGTTCTTTTCTGCTGATTTGAAGGATGCCGCGAAAAATTCTGGAAGCAGAACCGCCGCCGAAACCCTTGTCAATGCGAGGGTAAATGCCCTGCTCTCCGGCCTGCCTGATGAAGACAACGGGTTCAGGCTTTTGAAAGTGGAGTCGGCGGGCACGGCAACCGCTTTCTCATCAACGACTATCGTGGGCGGCGCGCCGCAGGAAAAGGTTACGGGCTACGAGGTTACGGTTTTCTTCAAGGAAACAGACCCCAAGTACATTGTGAGCGGCGCGGACCCGAATACGAACACTTACGCCGTAAACCTGCAGACGCAGGTGGACAGCCCTGA